>JAGNHB010000037.1 GCA_018001935.1 Acidobacteriota bacterium | reverse complement strand
TTTTCTTTCTATAGAATAAAGCCTTCTTTAGAGGCCGGGCTATAGAGTTTATTACCGCCTCTCCGCGGATGGGGCTGGCCCAATCCCTGACCGTTGCTCTTGGCCTTCTCCCTCACCGGTGCGGAGAATAGAATAAACGCGCCATCCCTACCCCCGACCCCGAAGGGGTCGAATGTGAATAGAATGAACGCGCCACCCCCCCCCCGACCCCGGAGGGGTCGAACGTGAATCACATCTCCGCACGTTCGACCCCTTCGGGGTCGGGGGGATCGGTTCTCACCTCGTCTATTCACGTCCGACCCCTTCGGGGTCGGGGGATACGATTCTCACCTCGTCTATTCACGTTCGACCCCTTCGGGGTCGGGGGGATCGGTTCTCACCTCGTCTATTCACGTCCGACCCCTTCGGGGTCGGGGGATACGATTCTCACCTCGTCTATTCACATTCGACCCCTTCGGGGTCGGGGGGAACGATCCTCATACCGTTCTATTCACGTTCGACCCCTCCGGGGTCGGGGGGAACGGTTCTCACCTCGTCTATTCACGTTCGACCCCTCCGGGGTCGGGGGGAACGGTTCTCACCTCGTCTATTCACATTCGACCCCTTCGGGGTCGGGGGGAACGATTCTCACCTCATTCTATTCACGTTCGACCCCTTCGGGGTCGGGGGGAACGATTCTCACCTCATTCTATTCACATTCGACCCCTTCGGGGTCGGGGGGAACGATTCTCATACCGTTCTATTCACGTTCGACCCCTCCGGGGTCGGGGGGAACGGTTCTCACCTCGTCTATTCACGTTTGACCCCTCCGGGGTCGGGGGGAACGGTTCTCACCTCGTCTATTCACATTCGACCCCTTCGGGGTCGGGGGGAACGATTCTCATACCGTTCTATTCACGTTCGACCCCTCCGGGGTCGGGGGGAACGGTTCTCACCTCGTCTGGCCTGGCCGATCCCCACGATCTCCCGCAGTGCCATCGACCCCGGCCGCGGAAGGCACCACATCTCCCGGCTAGAAGTTCTGGAAATCGATAACCATGCGCAGGCCGTGGGGGGTCACCGGCTCGGGGCGGATCCCGGCCTCGTGGTCGTCGAGGATCTTCTTCACGATGGTCAGCCCCAGGCCCATGCCCGTCTGCTTGGTGGAAACGTACGGCAGGAAGAGGTTGTCCTGGGCGTCTTCGGGGACGCCTTTCCCCGTGTCCTCCACGACGAGGACCACCCGGCCGTGTTCCCGGTCGTGCCGGGTGCCGAGGGTGATCCGGCCCCCTTCCGCGATCTCGCGGATCGACTCGGCGGCGTTGTCCACGAGGTTCACCAGGACCCGGCGGATCAGTTCGGCGTCCAGGTAAGGGAAGGGGAGGTTCGCCTCGAGGTCGAGGTCGAAGGCGATTTCCGGGTGCAGCGGCTGGCAGCGATCCCGAATCTCGGTCACCAGTGCGTTCAGGTCCTCGGGTTTTAAAACGGGTACGGGGAGCCGGGCGAACTTCGAGAACTCGTCCACCAGGTACTTGAGGTTCCGGGTTTCCCCCTGCACCGTCTGGAGCGCTTCGGCCAGCATCTCCCCGAAGGCGCGGAAAGGCCCGGCCTCCCGCTCGCCGGACGGGATGCAGGCCTCCTCCAGTTTCCGGTACTGCTTCGCCACCCGTTCCATCGAAAGCTGAATGGGCGTCAGGGGGTTCTTGATCTCGTGGGCCAGCCGGCGGGCCACCTCCTGCCAGGCGGCGGCCTTCTCGGTCCTGAGCAGTTCCGTCACGTCGTCGAAGGCGATGACGTAGCCCGTCTTCCGCTGCTGGTCGTCCCGCATGGGGGTCACCGTCACCGCGAAGTGGAGGGTGCGCTTCCCCGCGTGGAAGAGGACCTCCTTGCTGACCCGGCCGTGGAAGTCCGAATCCTTGAGGAGGCGGACGAGTTCCTCGGCCTTCTCCCTGGGCAGCACGTCCTGGAGCCGGCTCCGCCCGTCGGTGATGGCGAGCGGGCGGAGCAGGCTCGCCGCGGCGGCGTTGGAGATGGTGACGAGGTGCTCCTGGTCCACGCAGACCACCCCGGCGGCGATGGTGTCGATCACCGTCTCGATGAAGGTGTTACGGGACTCCAGCTCCTGGTTGATCCGGACGAGTTTGAGGTTGGCGTCCTCCAGCATCGCCTCGTTGCGGCGGATCTCCTCGGTCATCCGGTTGAAGGACTGGATGAGTTCCTCGAACTCGTCCCGCGTCTCGCACGCCACCGGGGTGGACAGGTCCCCGGAGGCGACCCGCCGCGACCCCTCCAGGAGCGCGTTGATGGGCGTGGTGATCTTCCGGGAGATGTAGACGCCGAACCAGCTGAAACCCAGCAGGATCATCCCCCCGACCCCGCCCACCACCAGGAAGTAATTGGCCCGGATCAGCTGCACCTGGTTCTTGAGCTGGAAGTACTCCTTGTAAGCCTCGTTGATGAGGTAGGCGTGGTAGGCGGGGGAGGACGGGACCTTCTGGGCGAAGACGATCACGCGGGCGGGGCGGCCCGGCATCTGGGCGAAGGCGATGATCACGTCCTCGGAGGGCCGGCTCTCGAGGTAGTGTGAGGCGGCGGCGGGTTTCGCGTTCTGCAGGATCAGGGGGACGTTGTCGGGGATGTAGGGCTTCCCGGAGGCGCCGGGGGTGTCGTCCCGGAAGACGACGGCGCCCTGTTCGTCCAGCAGGAGGACGGTGTCGATGCGGCGGGTGCGGCGGAACGTCCGCAGGGCCTCCTCCGGCGCCCCCGGGGCCGGGGCTTCGAGGTAGTCGGCGAGGAAGGCCTTCGTCCGGTCGATCACCGACGCGTAGTAGGACTGCGCCAGGTCCTCGGCGTGGTTGAGGACCGCCTCCGCGGGGGCGGAGAACCACTGGTTGACGCTGTGGCTGATCAGGGTGAAGGAAAAGAACATGAACAGCCCGGCCGGGACGACGGCCAGGAAGGCGAACGCAAGGATCAGCTTGGTGCGGACGCTGGTGTGAAGGGTCCGCCCGCGTTTTTCGAAGAAGAGCTTGATGAGGTAGCGGACCAGCACCGAGACCAGGAGCAGGAGGGCCAGGGCGTTGATGACCGTGAGGACGGCCAGGAGGACCACCTGGAGATTGAAGGTGGGGGAGTCCTCCGCACCGCTCCCGGGGGTCCGGGTGATCAGGAGGAGGGAGACCAGGAAACCGGCGACCAGGAGGCTGAGGACGACGCCCCGCCGCCCGAAACGGAAGGGGACTCTCGGTTTCATGGGCAGTACAGCTTGACCCTTTTGACGGGCGAGACGGTCTCGTACGGGACGACGAAGAGGAGGCGGCGCTTTTCCATGAGCACCTTGACCTGGAGGACGATGGTGCTCTTCTGCCAACCCGCGAAATCGGGGGGCGTGATGCGGCCCTTGAGGGTGGACAACCACTGGAGGGCGCTGTCGAGGTCGCCGAAGAGGACCTCCGAGCGACCCAGGCCCTCGGAACGTCCCAGGAACTGGCGGGTCAGGTTGTTGTAGCTGAGGGACTGGTTGACGTCGACCTCGTGGAGGGTCTCGTTGAACCAGAACCGGCGCTCCCGGTAGAAGCCGAGGTGGAAGGTGAAGACCACCTCCTCCCCGGAGGCGAGGCTCTTCCACAGCAGGCCCCGGTCCAGGCCCGTCATCCGGCACAGGACGTTGACCCCCCCGTTGGCGAACGTGGCGTTCAACTGGGTGATTTCGCCTTTTTCGCTGCTGAGCAGGCCGAACAGGTTCCAGACCGACAAGAAGGCGAGCAGGGCGTGGTGCACAGGCAGAAGGTCCTCTCAAGGAGTTGGCGTCGCGAGGGTGAATCCGGTATAATGGCATCGTCCCGCCGGCCGACGCGGGGACATTTTACGAGATCGGGCAGGATTTGGCAATGCGGAAGGTTGACCACGCGTTGAGAGGAATTTTCGACGCCTACTTCCGGGAGAAGTGCCCCCATTGCGGCGGCACCTCCTGGGTGGTGGAGGAGAACGTCGCCCGCCGCTGCGAGTGCTTCACCCGGGACCTCGACCACAACCGGAAGGCCTTCGCAGGGATCCCCCCCGCCATGATGAACTGCACCCTGCAGAACTTCTACCCCCAAAACGATGTCCAGATGGAAGCCCTCACCACCGTGGGGCGGTACGTCCGCAACTACGAGGAGACCTTCGGCAGCGGGGCCGGGATGCTGCTGCGGGGCCCCGTGGGGACGGGGAAGACCCACCTCGCCGTGGCCGTCCTGAAAGCCCTCATCGAAAAGGGGTTCACGGGTGTTTTTCTCAACTTCGTGCACCTGATCGAACAGATCAAGATGAGCTTCGACGCGGACGCGGACCCGTCGGTCCCCGACATGACCCGCCGCCTCCGTCACTGTCACGTGGTGGTGATGGACGAACTGGGGGCCGTGAACCCGACCCCCTTCGTCTTCGACAAGCTCTACGACGTCATCAACCAGTGCCTGGCGAACAACGTGTCCCTGGTCTTCACCACCAACTTCTTCGACGAGGTCTCGCCGCACCGGCCGAAAAGCCCTCACCGGAGCGATTTCGAGAACCCCGACGAGCTGGCCCGGCCCTCCCTCCAGGCCGGGCGCACCGCCGGGCGTTTCCACACCCTCTCCGAGCGGATCAACGACCGCCTCCACTCCCGGATCCTCGAGAAGTGCGCCGACATCACCCTGGAAGGGCCGGATTACCGGCGTCTCAAGCGCCAGGGTCCCCCGAAAAGCTCCCCCCGGGCACAATGAGCGCAATAGGATGACAGGCCTTCAAAATACATTGAAACCTATGAGTTCGGGCCTTCTTTGTGTGTCTTTGCGTTCGGTGTGGTTTGATGGGTCCGGTCTTTCCGCGAGGATGTCAAGTTCGCAACACGCCAAGAAACAAGAGGTTGCGAAAGGTGTTTTCTGATCGCCTGGAAGGCCGTCCCGCCGCCCCCGCTGCAAACATTTCCCCCCAGGACGGGGTGTGGACGCGGCGGCGTTCGACTCCCGAAGGCGGGAAAAATGCGCCCCGGGGCCCCATCTCCTCGAACGCCCCCCGGCCCGGGAGAGAAAAGGGCCTCTTGCGACCGCGTCACGTTTGAACGCTTTCGGATTTTCACCCCTGACCGTTTCCCTGTTGACAACCTGGTGACCTCTGTATAAAATTTCATCACTATCTCTTTGGGGGAAACCATGGACTCAAGGCGTCTCCTTTTCCTGTTCGTCCTTGCCGTTCTCGCGGCCGTCACCCTCCTCGCCGGCGTTGACAACCCGGCCGACAGCCGGCATCCCGACGAAGCCCAGTTCGTGCGGAGCGGCAAGAGCCGGATCCACCTGCCGGCCCTGACCACCGAACCCGACCCGGACGTCCGCCGCCACCTGCTCTTCGAGTTGTCCCTCGCGCCGCGGGAGGAGGTCGAGTACGTGCTCCGCAGCCTCTTGGCCCTGTTCCCCTCCGAGCAGGACGAGAAGGTCCGCCTGGCCTACCTTCCGGCCGTGGCCACCCTGCTGGAGAAGACGGACCCGGGGGCGCTCCAGGTGAGTTCCGCCGATTTCCTCCGGCGCTGCGCCGCGACGGACCCGTCGGACTCGGTGCGCATCCTGGCCTTCAACATCCTCTCGTTCACGGGGATGGCCGACCCGTCCACCCTGCCCCGGATCACCCGGGTCGAGGGCCTCGACCCCGCGGCCCTCCACGGCCTGCCCGCGGCCCTCCTCCGCGTCAACGCCACCCAGGCCCCCGCGATCCTGCGGTCCCTGGCAGCCTTCGAACAGGACCCGCTCCTGGCGCTGGAAACCGCCGCCTGCCTGCAGCAGGTGGGGGACCTCACCCCCGCCGACCTGATCGGCAAGGCCCGCCAGGTCGTGGAGGCGGTCGGCGACGAGAAGACGGCCGTCAAGGCCGCCGCGATCCTGCTCGACCTTTCCCGGCGCCAGCCCAAGCTGGGCGGGGCGGTGACCGAGGTCCTCCAGGAGTGGCAGGAGCGGGGCGCGGAGAGCTATTCCGGCCCGGTGTTCGGGGAGATGCTGGAAAAGCACGGCATCCCGCGCACCATGGCGGTCCTGGCCTACACCCCGTCCAACGCCTACGCCTACGCCGCCGACTGGTGGGACAGCTGCAACCACAGCTGCTCGTCCAGTTACTCCAGCTGCACCCCCTGGTCCTACTGGGGCGGCGAACTGTGCGGCTACTCCAGCCACGGCGGCGACTGCGCCGACTTCGTGTCCCAGTGCCTGATCGCCGGCGGCCACGGCTACCTCAACAGCGGCGACCCCTGCCGGGGCTACCCCTGCGGCAAGGAGGAGATCGGGGCCACCAAGCTCGGCCAGTGCCTGGTCCTGAAAGGGTGGACCCGGACCTGCGGCTACAAGCAGGCGCCGCCCTCCAACATCGCCGTGGGCGACGTGCTGATCTACCACGGCGGGTCCTGCTCCGACTACGACGCCCACGCCACCTTCGTCATGTACGTCAGCGGCTCGGACGTGCGCATCGCCTGTCACTCCTCCATGCAGTGGAACAAGGCCTACACCTACCTCGCGTCCACCAAGCCCTACTACGAGTGGCTCCACAACCCGAACTCGAGCAGCGAGACCGTCTCCGCCCCCGCCAAACCCACGGGGACCGCCGCGGGCAGCACCGGCACCACCTACACCTACACCACCAGCGGCGGCGCCTCCAGCTTGGGCCACAGCCTCCAGTATTCCTTCGACTGGGGTGACGGCACGACCTCCGGCTGGCTGGCCGCCGGCGTGAAGTCGGCCTCCCACCCGTGGTCCACGGCGGGGACGTACGCCGTCAAGGCCCGGGCCCGCTGCGCCACCCATACCAGCATCGTGTCCGCCTACTCCGCCGCGCTGTCGGTCACCCTTACGACCCCCTGCACCGACGCCTACGAGCCCAACAACACCTCCACGGCCGCCTACGGGCCCATCACCGCCGGCACCACCTACGGCGGCAAGATCTGCACCGCCGGCGACGTGGACTGGTTCAGGATCACCACCCCGTCGAAGGGGACCCTGGCCATCACCTGCACGGTGCCCTCCGGCAAGGACTTCGACCTGGAACTGTACAATCCCAACTGGGTTGCCGGGTCCTACAACGCCGCCGGCGTGACGGAGTCCATCTCCACCAACCAGCCCGCCGGAACCTACTCCGTCCGGGTCTACGGCGACGGCGGCGCCTACAGCTCCACCGCCTACGGCCTGCGCTACACCTTCACGCCCGACGAGACCGTCTCGGCCCCGTCCACGCCCACGGGGACCACCGCCTGCAACACCACCTCCACCTACACCTACACCGTGAGCGGCGGCGCCTCCAGCCTGGGTCACACCCTCCAGTACTCCCTCGACTGGGGTGACGGCACCAACACCGGCTGGCTGGCCGTCGGGGTGAAGTCGGCCACCCACAAGTGGACCGCGAAGGGGACCTACGCCGTCAAGGCCCGGGTCCGGTGCGCCACCCACACCAGCATCGTGTCCGGCTACTCGGGCGCGCTGTCGGTGACCGTCACCGCCCCCTGCACCGACCCTTACGAGCCCAACAACTACTCCTCCGAGGCCAAAACCGTCTCCAGCGGCGTGAACTACGCGGGGTACCTGTGCACCTCGGGGGACGTGGACTGGTTCAAGTTCACGGTGGCGAGCCAGAAGACCGTCACCCTCACGTGCCAGGTCCCCTCGGGCACCGACTACGAGATGGAACTCTACAACCCCGACTACGTGACCGGGTCCTACAACGCCCCGGGCACCACCGAGTCCGTCTCGCGCACCCTCGCGGCGGGGACCTACTACGTGCGGATCTACGGGTACAGCGGGGCCTACAACCCCAACTACCCCTTCACCCTGAAGGTGGTCTACTGACGGCCCCGCGCTCTCGACGCGCGGGCGTGGATCGTCGAACGGCCTCGTTCAAGGCGGGAAAGGACAAAGGGACCCAAAGGACATAACGACCAAAAGGACAGCCGGGGGCATGCGAAGGCGGTGCGCAGGGGGTGCGTTTTCCCGGCGGCGCCTTCGGCAGCGAGGCGGATAGTCGGCGACCCGGCCGCTGTGGAAGGCGCAGCGGGGATGCAGGGCGTTTGCTTGACGGTCCGAGGTCAACGATTCAACTCTGACGGGTTCGCAAAAAGTCGGAAAACGAGCGGGAAAGTGTCTGTAAGACCTTTGTTTGAGCCATCACCCGGAGGGTGATGGCACTCTTTGCGACCGCGTCAACTCTGGGCGAGGGTTCGCATTCCGGAGGTGCCGTGAAGAAAACGCTGTGCTTCGTTCGCGGTCTGGCCCTGGGGGTGATCCTCGGGGCCTTCTGGGTGGGGGTGGCGGGCGGGCCGCCGGATTCGCCGGCGGCGGATGTTCGGGAAGGAAACACGTCCTGGAGTATCGACCCTGCAGCCTCCGGCCCCCGGGCCGGGGGGGCTTCCGGCTGCTTCACCTGCAACGGTACGCTCAGCCCGGGGGGCCGCTGGTGCGACAACGGCGACGGCACGGTCACGGACATGAGCACGGGGCTGGTGTGGCTGAAGGACGCAAGTTTTGTGCCCATGAGGGTTATCTGGCTCCCGGGGGAATACCCAGACTGTGCCCTGAGCATCCCCAGCCGCATCGCGGCGAATTCTCATTCTCTGAAGGATGGCTCCAGGAGCGGGGAATGGCGCCTGCCGACCGTGTACGAACTCCGCGGGCTGGCTCACGGAGACGAGGCGGTCCGCAGTGACAACATGTACTTCTTCCTCAATGTGCAGCCCGAAAGATACTGGACGATCACGACCTTCGTCCAGGACTTCTTCGAGGTGTACTGTTTCGACATGGCCAACGGCGAGACCGTCCTGACCACCGGAAATCACGAGTATTTCATATGGCTCGTACGCAACCGCCGGTGAAAGGGCGCAAACGGGAATCAACCGGATGGGCATCGCCACCGACATCATCCTGCTCGTGCTGTTCGCGTTCCTGTGCGGGCTGGTGTTCCGCCGCCTGGGACAGCCCCTGATCCTGGGCTACGTCCTCGCCGGGGTCCTGCTGGGGCCCCACACCGGCGGCCTGACGGTCTCGAAGGTCCACGACATCGAACTGCTGGCCGAGATCGGCGTGGCCCTGCTCCTCTTCGCCCTCGGGCTCGAGTTCAACCTGAAGAAGCTCCGGCCGGTGCGCCGGATCGCGCTGCTGGGCACCCCGATCCAGATCGCGGCCACCGTCGGCCTGGGGATGGCCGTCGGCCTCGCCTGGGGCTGGGACTGGAAGCGCTCCCTGTGGCTGGGCGCCCTGATTTCCCTCTCCAGCACCATGGTGCTTCTCAAGACCCTGGAGTCCCAGGGCTGGATGGGCACCCTCTCCAGCAAGGTCATGATCGGCATGCTCATCGTCCAGGACCTGGCGGTGGTCCCCATGCTGGTCATCCTGCCCAAGCTGAACGACCCCTCCCTGGGGATGCTCGACCTGGGGTACGCCGCCGTCAAAGCCGCGGCCTTCATCGCCGGCATGCTCCTCTTCGGGGCCCGGCTGCTCCCGCGCCTGCTCAAGGAGATCGCGGCCTGCGGCTCCCGGGAGCTTTTCCTCCTGGCCATCACCGCCATCGGGCTGGGGACGGGTTACCTCACCTGGCTGTCGGGGCTCTCCTTCGCCTTCGGGGCCTTCGTGGCGGGGATGGTGCTGAGCGAGTCGGACTACGGCCACCAGGCCCTCGCCGACATCATCCCGGTGCGGGACCTCTTCGGACTGCTGTTCTTCTCCTCCGTGGGCATGCTGCTCGACCCCCGCTTCCTGCTGGACAACCTGGGGTCCATCCTGCTTCTCGTCCTCATGGTGAGCCTGGGCAAAGGCGTCATCTTCGCCGCGCTGAGCCGCCTCTTCGGCTACGGGAACGTCGTGCCGCTGGCCGTCGGGCTCGGGCTCTTCCAGATCGGCGAGTTCGCCTTCGTTCTGGCCCGGGTGGGCGTCGCCTCCCGGTCCATCGACGCCGACCTCTTCTCCCGGATCCTGACGGCCGCCGTCGTCACCATGGTCCTCACACCCCTGGTCTCGGGCCTGACTTCCCGGCTCTACGCCATCCGGAAGCGCCGCTTCCGGCACGAGCCCCTGGAAACGGTCAACCTGCCCCGGACCGGTCTCCACGGCCACGTGGTCATCGCCGGCGCGGGCCGGACCGGGTCCCAGATCGCCCGCGTCCTGCAGCGCCTGGACCTCCGCTTCGTGCTGGTGGAACTGAACCAGCTCCGCTTCCAGGCGGCCCGCGACGGAGGGCACCCCGCCGTCTTCGGCGACGCCTCGCGGGAGACCGTGCTGGAAGCCGCCGGGGTCCGCGAAGCCAGTCTCTTCCTGGTGACCCTTCCCAACATCGTGGCCGCCCGGGCCGCGGCCGCCGAGGCGAGACGGCTGAACCCGGGGCTCGACGTGGTCGCCCGGGTGTCGGACCCGGAAGCCCTGGCCGACTTCCGGGACCTCGGCATTCTCGAGGCCGTGGTCCCGGAGTACGAGACCGGACTGGAGATGGCCCGGCAGGCCCTGCTGCACCTGAGGGTCGACCCGGTGGAGATCCAGCGCTACGCCGACGCCGTCCGCCGCGACCTCTACGCCTCACTCTCGGAGCAGGCCGAGCCGGCCCGGCTGCTGAGCCTCCTCCACGGCGCCGGCACCGGGCTGGAGTTGGAATGGGTCTGCCTGGACCCCGGCAGCACGCTCGCCGGGCGCTCCATCGGCGAGGCGGAGGTCCGAAAGCTCACCGGCGCCTCGGTGGTGGGCGTCCTGCGCGAGGGAGCCATGCTCCCGAACCCGGACGCCCACTTCGTCCTCCGGGAAGGGGACAAGGCGGCCGTCATGGGCACCGCGGACGCCCGCGACGCCTTCCGCGCCCTCGCCGCCCCGCGCTGACGCCCCCCAAACGGCCATCGCCCCCCGGGCGATGGCTCAACCAAAGGCCTTGCAGACACTTCCCCGATGGATTTCCGGCGTTTTACGACTTTGCACGTGAAGAACCGCAGTCGGAATTCGTTGACACCCGGAATTTAAGTACGCTAGAATCGATCTGTCGATGCACGGATCATTCGTCCGGCATCTGAAACGCCAAGGGTGTGACCGTCGAGCGACGTCACAGGCCAACCGCGGTGGTCGGGCCGTCCCCGCAGGACCGGAGTCCCCCGGTGCCGGCCGGTGTTCCCCGTCGGGAACCCGGCAGGGCGCGAGGGCAGGGTCCTCGGAGGCCTCATGCACGCCGACGCGCCCCGCGGCGTATTCACCCCCCGGTTTTCACGGGCAGGCTCAGTCCCGGGCTTTATTTATTCCCGCAGAAGCGAGGCAGCGCCCCCGGTGGGCCGACCGGACGCCGTGAACCCCTCCAGGCCCCCTGCCGCCCCCTCTGCCGCCCTCCGTCCGCCCCCCCCGGAGCAGCGCGCGGGGAGCCGTGCGCCGCCGCACCGGCCTTCACACCCGCGCTCTCGAACCCGCTGCCGACCCTTCACCTCGCCCGACGTTACGGGTGCGGGGCTCCCCACCGCGCCGACTTGCGAAGCGCACCCCTTTTTCGTTGAGGAGGAAACCCATGGATTCCGTTCAGATTTTCGGCATCGTCCTGGCGGTGCTGTTCTTCACCTTCGTCGTCTTCGTCGCCCTCCGGAGCAAGCGGGCGGAATCGGAGCAGCCCGCGGCGGGCGTCCCCCCAGCCCCGGCCGAACCGGAGCCCGCGCCCGAGGCGCCGCCCGAGCCCCGCAAGGCCCGGCGCGGGAAGTCCCGGCCCAACCCGGGCGCCTGACGGGACCTCACCCAGAGGACGGTTTCAGGATCTCGCAGAGACACAGCGGCACGAAGTGGAATCGTAAAGCGTTTTTATCTATAAGATTTAGGTTTCGTTTCTCCGCGCCTCCGTGCCTCTGCGAGAGAAACGCCGGGTTTCGGGAAAAACAGCTTGACAACCCCGGTCACGATTGATACGATGGTCATGGATGAACGTTAGTCATGGATGAATGATGACCACAAAGGAGAGCCGACCTTGAACCGCCGGGACCGAAAAAAGGAGCAGACGCGGGCGAGCCTTCTGGAGGCCGCCATGGCGCAATTCGTCAAGCAGGGGATCTACACCACCCGGGTCGAGGACATCACCGACGGGGCGGACGTCGCCAAGGGCGCCTTCTACAACTACTTCGCCTCCAAGGCCGACCTGGTGGCCGAACTGCTCCTCCAGGGGATCCGGCTGCTCGACGAGACCTACCTGCGGCCCGCCGCCCGCAGGCGCAATGCCCCGGGAAACCGCGTCCGGGACTTCGTGGAGCGGCACGAAGCCTTCCTGAGCGAACACCCCGAATACGCGCTGCTCTTCCACCAGTCCCGGGGGATGCTCCTCCTCGAACCGGATGCGTCCCCGAAGCTGAACGAAGCCTTCCGGCGGTACCTGGAGTGCATCGTCTCCAAACTCGGGGACGGGGCGGAGGCCGGGGCCGGGGAGGAGGAGGCGTTGCAGCACGCGGCGGCCCTGGCCGGCCTGATCGCCGGTCACCGGTCTTTCGCCGCGGCGGCCGGGCTCTCCGCGGACCAGCGGCTGACCCTTGAACTTGCCGTCAGGGGCTTTTCGAAAACGGCCGAAGACCGGCCGATCGCGAAGGGCGTGACCCCACCCCTTCCGACCCGGCACGACTGAACCATCCCGGGTGCGGCGCACGAGTGCGCCGCAGGACCAATCGGGTGGTCGGGCCGCCACCCGGATGGGCGCCCCGCAACGGGACGCCGTCGACGCACGGTTCCAACGGGGGAGCAACCGCTGTCCCCGGGCGCCGGGCGCAGCATCCGGAGGTGGCCATGCCTTACGAATTCACGACCAACCGTTACGAGGGGATCAACGACCTTTTCGTGCGCATCACGGGCGCTCTCGACCGGGACGAGGTGGCAAAGGTGACCGGCTTCCTCTCCAGGAAAGGGAAGATCCGCTTCCTTTTCCTGGACTCCCGGAAGCTGGAGTCCGCCGACCCCGACGCCCTTTTCTCCTTGGAGAACTGCCTCGCGGACCTTTCCCGCAAGGGGGTCCGGGTGGTGATCAGCGACGGCCGCATCCGGATCTCCCTCGAGGCCCGAGGTCAGACCGTCAATTGAATCCATCTCAAGGGGGGACAACCATGACCAGACGCCTGCCCACAATCCATCTCCTTCTCTTCGCCCTCGCCGTTCTCTGCCCCGCGGCCCCGGTTGCCGCGGAAGACAAACCCGCCTACACCCCTTCGGAGTACAAGGCTTACCTGAAGGCTCACGAGGCGTCCGGTCTCGACGAGAAGGAGGCCGCCGTCATCGACTTCCTCGACTGGCACGGAAAGTCGACCCTGCTGCCCAACGTCCTGTACGAACTCCAGGTCTGCTTCGAAGCCCGGCTGAAGAACCAGGAGACCCAACGGGCGGAGGAAACCGCCAAGCGGCTCCTGGCCCACTATCCCGTGGCGAGGGACCTGGCCGAGCGCGTTCTGGCGAAGATCCGGCTGGACCGGGGGGAGTACGGGCCCTACCTCGACCTGGCCGAGGCCATCTACGCCCGAAACCCCGTCCCCCGCATGGCGGCCGAGATGGTCCTGATCGCCGATAAGGCCAAGGACAAAGCCCGTTGCGAAAAGTACGCAGCACTCGTGGAGCAAACGGGGAGTTCACGGGAGACAGCCGACCTCTTCTTCACCCTCAGCCGGAACCGCCTTGAGGGAAAGGACGACGAGGGGGCTCTGGCCTGGGCCCGGCGCGTCGCGGCGGTCCTGGACGTCCCCGAGAAGCCGGCCGACTTCACCGGCGAGTGGGAAACCTACCAGGTCCAGGTCCTCAACCCTTCCCTCGGCCTGATGGGCATGGCCTGTCTCAAGGCGCAGGACTACCCCGGGGCGATCGCGATCTTCGACAAGATCCTCGCCCACAATCCCCGGGAGGCGGTGACCTACTACTGGCGGGCGGCAGCCCACGTGAACCGGGGCGAGCCGGAAAACGCCCTCCCCGACTTCGCCCGCGCCGCGGTCCTGAAGGACGAAACCGTCTCGATCAAGGCCCTGGAGATGGTGCAGAAGATCCTGGAAGCCCGGGGGGAAGACCCCTCCGGGGCCGAGGCGCACCTGGACGCGGCGAGAACCGCCCTGGGCATGCAGGAGTGACCCCGGCACCCACCCGGACAGGGCCGGCCCTGCCGATTTGAACACAAGGAGGATCCCATGGCTGATTTTTACCAGACCGGCGTCGTCGCCACCCTTCACCGCCTCGTTGAGAAGGGCCACGAGGGCCTGGAACGCGAACTGGCCGTCTACGCCCGTCAGCGGCCCGTGGCCCTGGTCCTGCCCGCCCTCTTCCGGGAGTTCGAGGGGCCGGCCATGCCGAAGATCATCGCGGACCTCAAGGAAGTCCCCTACCTCCGCCAGATCGTCCTGACCCTGGCCGGGGCCGACCGGGAGCAGTACCGCCAGGCGCGGGCCATGATGGCGGAACTCCCCCAGGAGGTTCGTTTCATCTGGAACAGCGGCCCCCGGATGCAGGACCTCTACAGCCGCTTGCGAGCGAACAACCTGCCCATCGGCGAGGACGGGAAGGGCCGGTCCTGCTGGCTGGCCTACGGCTTCGTCCTGGCGGACCGCACGTGCGAGGTGATCGCCCTCCACGACTGCGACGTCCTCACCTACGACCGGGAACTGCTGGCCCGCCTGTGCTACCCCGTCACCAACCCCAACATCAACTTCGAGTTCTGCAAGGGCTTCTACGCCCGGGTCACCGACCGCATGCACGGCCGGGTCACCCGACTGCTGATGACCCCCCTGACCCGGTCCCTCCAGCGGATCCTCGGCCACGTGCCTTTCCTCGACTTCCTGGACAGCTTCCGATACCCACTGGCGGGGGAGTTCGCCATGCGCACCGACCTGGCCCGGGTCAACCGCATCCCCGGCGACTGGGGACTCGAGGTGGGCGTCCTGGCCGAGATCTTCCGCAACTGCTCCCTCAAGCGGATCTGCCAGGCGGAACTCTGCAGCACCTACGAACACAAGCACCAGGCCCTCTCGGCGGGGGACCCGTCCAAGGGGCTCATGAAGATGGCGGTGGACATCGCCAAGACCATCTTCCGCGTGCTGGCCTCGGAGGGGGTCGTGCTCTCCGCCGGCCTGTTCCGGACCTTGCAGGTCACCTACATCCGCACGGCGGAGGACACCATCACCCGCTACCACGCCGACGCCCTCATCGACGGGCTGGTTTTCGACCGGCACGCGGAGGAGGTGGCGGTGGAAACTTTCGCCCAGAGCATCCGCCTCGCCGGGGAGTCCTTCCTGGAGGACCCACTGGGGCAGCCCCTGATCCCCAACTGGAACCGGGTCACGGCGGCCATGCCCAGCTTCCTGGACGAACTCCGGGACGCCGTGGAGGCGGACAATGCACCCGAGTGACCCGCGGTGATGCCCATCTTCTTCACCGACCTGGACGGGACGCTCCTCGACGAGCGGACCTACTCCTTCGAGGCCGCCCTGCCCGCCCTCGAGCGCCTCCGCGGGCGCAGGGCCCTGCTGGTGCCCTGCACCAGCAAGACCTGCGAGGAACTCCGCCCCATCCTTGACGAACTGGGTTTTCACCACCCCTTCATCGTGGAGAACGGCGGGGCCTTCTACTTCCCCTCCCGGCTTTTCGGGGCGAGCGTCCCCGGCGCCGAGCGCGGCCCCGACTGGATCCGCGTCGAACTGGGGGCGCCCTACGCGCGCCTCACGGAGTTCCTCCGGCGGATGCGGGAGGAGAAGGGGCTCCGGATCACCGGGTTCAACGACCTCACCCCGGAGGAGATCGTCCGGGAGTGCGGGCTGACGTACGAGGAGGCCTGCCGCGCCGCCGTCCGGGAATTCGACGAGCCCTTCCGGCTGACCGGGCCGGACCCGGAGACGGACCTGCGCATCCTCTCCGCCGAGGCGGAAAAGGAGGGTCTGGCCCTGTCGCGCGGAGGCCGCTTCCACCACGTGTTCGGGGGCAGCGACAAGGGCAAGGCCATCCGGATGCTGACCCAACTGGTCCTCCAGTGCCGCTTCGAGCCGATTTTCACCGTGGGCCTCGGCGACAGCCCCAACGACATCCCGATGTTGAAAAACGTCGATCTGCCGGTGATCGTCCAGCGCCCATCGGGCGAGTATCACCCGGACCTGCTGAGGGAGGTCCCCGGGGCCCGCCGGGCCGGCGGCATCGGGCCACAGGGGTGGAATCGCGCCGTTGGGGAGATCCTGAGGGAGAAGAGGCTGCCATGACGGACAAAGCGTGCCCCGAACTCGAGGCCGTCGGGCAGGCCGACATCGTGGTGGGGATCCCGAGCTTCAACAACGCCCGGACCATCGCCCACGTGGTCCGCGCCGTGTGCGCCGGTCTCGCCAAGTACTTCCCCGACCGGCGGGGGATCCTGGTCAACTCCGACGGGGGCTCCGCCGACGGGACGCCCGCCGTCGCGAGGGAAGCCGCCGTCAGCGATTACCGGGCCCTGTGCATCGCCCACCCGCTCTTCCCCATCCACCGGATCATCACCCCCTACCACGGCATCCCCGGGAAAGGCAGCGCCATCCGGACCATCCTCGAGATCGCGGTCAGGCTGGGGGCAAAGGCCTGCGTCGTGGTGGACGCGGACCTGCGCTCCATCACCCCCGAGTGGGTGGACCTCCTGGTCAGCCCGGTCCTGCGGGAGGGCTTCGATTTCGTGGCCCCCCTCTACCTCCGGCACAAGTACGACGGGACCATCACCAACAGCATCGTCTACCCATTGACCCGGGCGCTCTACGGACGCCGGGTGCGGCAGCCCATCGGCGGCGACTTCGGGTTCTCCGGGGCCCTGGCCTCCCACTACCTGGCCGGGGACGTCTGGCACACCGACGTGGCGCGGTTCGGCATCGACATCTGGATGACCACCACGGCCATCGCCGGCGGGTACCGGGTCTGCCAGTCCTTTCTCGGTGCCAAGATTCACGACGCCAAGGACCCGGCCACGGACCTCAGCGCCATGCTGACCCAGGTGGTGGGCTCCGTCTTCGCCCTCATGGAGACTCACCACCGGTCCTGGGCGACCCTCCGGGGCTCCCACCCCGTCCCCCTCTTCGGCTTCGAACACGCCGTGGGCCTCGAGCCGGTCTCCGTCAACACCGGGCGCATGCTGGCACGGTTCCGCGATGCCGCCCGGGACCTTCGGGGAATCTGGGAGAGGATCCTGAACCGGCGCACCCTCGAGGGCATCCTTTCCCTCGCCGCGCTCGGCGACGGGGACTTCCGCTACCCCGCCGACCTGTGGGTCCGGACCGTCTACGACCTCGGCCTGGCCTGGCACCGCGCTTCCATCACCCGGGAGCACATCCTGGGCGCCCTGACGCCGCTCTACCTGGCCCGTACCGCCTCGTTCGTCCTGGAGACCGCCGACGCCGACGCCGACGCGGTGGAGAAGAACCTGGAGGACCTGTGCCTGACGTACGAGGCCGGGAAACCCTTCCTCGTGGAGGAGTGGGACGCCAATGGAGGTAATCGCCCATGACCAATTCAATCAAGGATATCCTGGTTTCAACCTGGGAGAATCTCCGCGACGGTTTCCTGGCTTTCCTGCCCGGCTTTCTCTCCGCCCTGCTGATCATCCTCGCGGGGCTCGTGGTGGCCTGGGTGCTCAAGCGGATCGTCCGGTCCCTCCTCCGCGTGACCCGCTTCGACCGCTTCTGCGGGAACGCGGGGCTGACCCACCTCCTGGCCCGGGCCGACATCCGGGCGAACCCGTCGGACCTGGTGGGGAGAATCCTCTTCTGGCTGGTGTTCCTCCTCTTCACCGCCTCCGGGATGAAGGCGATGGGCATCGAGGCGTTCAAGCGCTTCAACACCGAACTGATCCTCTACCTGCCCAACATCGCCTCCGCCGTTCTCATCCTCATCCTGGGCGCCCTCGTGGGGTCCTTCCTCTCCCGGGCCGCCCTGCTCGCCGCGGTCAACTCCCACATCCCCTCCCCCGGCATCCTCGGTCTCGTGGTAAAATGGCTCGTGACGGTCCTGGCGTTCGCCATGGCCCTGGAACAGTTGAAGATCGCCAGCAGCATCGTCACCTCGGCCTTCACCATCGCCTTCGGGGCCGTCATGCTGGGCCTGGCCATCGCCTTCGGCCTCGGGGGGAGGGACATCGCCCGCCGGGCCCTGGAAAAGGGTCTGGAAACACGGGAGGAGAAGGAAACGGACGGCTTCTCCCACCTGTGAGCGGGGTCGGCAGGGTGGCCGTCCACCCGGCCGAAAGCCTGTAGCATCGCCCTCCGGGCGATGCACTTAGACCGTCCGTCGCCTGGAGTTTATCCCCGGAGTCCATTGCCCGGAGGGCGATGGTACGGAAGAACGTCCTTTTCCGGAGAGGAGACATATGAGGGTACAGGACCGACTGTCACGCCTGCTGGGGATCGAACCCGAAAACCGGGTGGGGTCCCTGATCGACCTGTATCAGGCCACCGAGCGCCACCCCCTGGCCTACTGGCTGCAGCTGGCCATCGCCGCGGGGATCGCCCACCTGGGGTTGGTGCTCAACTCCACGGGGGTCGTGATCGGGGCCATGCTGGTGTCCCCGCTCATGACGCCCATCGTCCAGGTGGGCGTCTCCTTCAGCATCGGGCACCCCTACCTCGCCGCCCGGGCCACCACCCGCACGCTCAAGAGCATCGTCTTCGTGGTGGGGCTCGCCGCCCTGATGACCCTCCTGCTCCCCTTCCAGGAGGTGACGTCGGAGATCCTGGCCCGCACGCAACCCACGGCGCTCGACCTGGCCGTGGCCCTCTTCTGCGGACTGGCCGCCGCCTTCACCGCCGCCCGCAACGCCCACGACGTCTTCACCGCGGCGGCGGGCACGGCCATCGCCATCGCCCTGGTGCCGCCCCTGTGCGTGGCGGGTTTCGGGGTCGGGACGGCGAACGCCGCCGTGGCCACGGGCTCGCTGCTGCTCTTCACCGCCAACCTCTCCGCCATCATCCTGGTCACCGACCTCTTCTTCCTTGCCCTCGGCTTCGGGCGGGAAAACTCCCAGAAGGTGGAACCGGAAGCCCTCAAGGACGAGGACCGGCGGAGCCTCCTCTTCCGGTTCTTCGGATCGACCCGCATCAACGGGGTCCTCGCCCGCTGGCACCATCTGCGCCTGATCCTCCCCCTCCTCTTCGTGGTCGTCGTGGCCTTCCCCCTCGGGGTCGCCCTGAGAAGGGTCACCTGGGAGATCAACACGAAACACCGGGTGAGCACCGTGCTGGACGACTTCGAGAAAAAGCACCGGGTCCTGCGCCGGCAGAGCATCGTGAGCCACGGCGCCGTCACCGTCCGCTTGACGGTGGTGGGCACACCGGGCTCCGAGACGGCCCTCCGCGGGGAACTCCTCACCCGCCTGGCCGCCGCCGCGGGGCGGCCGCCGAACCTGGCCCTCGAGGTGATCCCCTCGTCGGAGTACATGAACCGGAGCCTGCAGCAATCCAGCGAACAGCTCAACCGGCAACTGGCGGAACTCCGGTTCGGGATGAACGGGGCCGACGGGCCTTACGACGTGACGCTGCTGGCAAAGGCCCCGTCCCCGGCCCTCGAGGAGGCCCTCCGCGGGAGGTGCCGCGCGTTCTTCACCTGGCTCGGGGAGACGGACCCCGCCGCGGGGTGGTACGGGTGGGCCCTGGAAATCGGCGACCAGGGGGATGTCCTCACCCTGGGCCGCCTGGTGGGGAAGGACACGCCGACCGCGGACACCACCCTCCTCGCCGCGGTTTTCGAGAGGGAAGCGGGCCTCAGCGTCACGGTCCGGGAAGAGCGGGTCGATGCCACGGTGTTCGCCTCCGAGCGGCCGGTCAACGGGACCGGGTCCCTGGATCCGGCGTTCCGGGCCCTCGACGGCTTGGCCGCCGGGGTCCCCTTCCGCGCGAGGCTGGAACTGCGCGACCCCGCCGGGGCCCGGGGTGCCCGGACCCGGTCGGCCTGGGAGCGGATGAACGCGGAACTGACGCGCCGGGCGAAGGAACGTTTTCCCGGAGACCGCCTGGACGTCGTTGCCGACGGGGAGCGCTGGGCCCTGATCCTGCTCCCCGCCGCACCGTAGGCGCCTGCGGTACGCGCCATCTGCCGGCCGTACGCGCCATCTGCCGGATGGCGCACCCGCCCCGCGGCCGAAACCGCGCCGCCCGGCAGGCGGCGCCTACGGTACGCGCCATCTGCCGGATGGCGCACCCGCGCTCCGGCCGAAACCGCGCCGCCCGGCAGGCGGCGCCTACGGTACGCGCCATCTGCCGGATGGCGCACCCGCGCTGCGACCGGAACCGCGCCGCCCGGCAGGCGGCGCCTACGGTACGCGCCATCTGCCGGATGGCGCACCCGCGCTTCGGCCGAAACCGCGCCGCCCGGCAGGCGGCGCCTACAAAAGAAAAGGAAACCATGAACCCAAACCGTTTACTCCTCCTTCTCGCCCTCGCCGCCCTCCCGGTGTCCTACGCCTTCGCCGGGGGGGGCGCTCACGGCGACCCCTCGGCCCACTACGCCCTGGTCCTGGCCGCCGTCCTCGCCGTTGCGAAACTGGGGGGTGAGGCGGCGGTGCGCCTCGGGCAGCCCGCCGT
The DNA here is from genome assembly GCA_018001935.1 of Acidobacteriota bacterium. Lineage (NCBI taxonomy): Bacteria > Pseudomonadati > Acidobacteriota > Acidobacteriota bacterium. The sequence continues at coordinate 36,102 of JAGNHB010000037.1, read as the reverse complement.
CCTCGGTGAACTCCTGGCCGGAGTGCTGCTCGGCAACCTCCGCCACGCGGGCGTCACCCTTTTCGAACCGGTGAAGACCGACCCCTTCGTGGCCGTGGTGGCCGGACTCGGGGTCCTGCTCCTCCTGTTCGAGGTGGGCCTGGAGTCCACGGTAAAGGAGATGATGTCCGTGGGCCTGCCCGCCCTGGTCGTGGCGGTTCTGGGCGTGGTGGCCCCCATCGGTCTCGGGTGGGGCGTGGGGGTGTTGCTCCTCCCGGACGCCAGCACCTATCTCCACCTGTTTCTCGGGGCCACCCTGTGCGCCACCAGTGTGGGGATCACCGCCCGGGTGCTCAAGGACCTGGAGTGGTCGCGCCGGATCGAATCCCGCATCATCCTGGGGGCGGCGGTCATCGACGACGTGCTGGGCCTGGTGGTGCTGTCGGTGACCACCGGTTTTGTCGTCGCGGCCGGGACCGGGACCGCCCCCTCGGCCGGGGCGGTCGGCTGGATCGCTCTCAAGTCCTTCCTTTTCCTGGGGGGCGCCATCGTCGCGGGGTCTTTCCTCGCCCCCGGCTTCATGAAGGCGGCCTCCAGGCTGAGGAGCCGGGGCGTGCTGCTGACGGCGGGGATGGCCATCTGCTTCGGTTTCTCCTGGGCGGCTGACGCCGTCGGCCTGGCCGCCATCGTGGGCGCCTTCGCCGCCGGCCTGATTCTGGAGGAGTCGCAGTACGAACGCTTCATCGAGCGGGGCGAACGGTCCCTGGAAGACCTGGTTCACCCCCTATCCCTGTTCCTGGTCCCGGTCTTCTTCGTCCTCATGGGGCTGCACACCGACCTGGCGGCCTTCGGCGACCCCCGGGTCCTGGGCCTCGCCGGCGCCCTCACCGTGGCCGCCGTCATTGGAAAGCAAGCCTGCTCCCTGGGCGTCTGGACCAAGGGCATCGACCGCCTGACGGTGGGGCTGGGGATGATCCCCCGCGGCGAGGTGGGCCTCATCTTCGCCAATGCCGGGCTCACCCTGACTCTTGGCGGGGCCCCGCTGATCTCCCCGGCGGTCTATTCCGCCCTGGTGGTCATGGTCGTCGTCACCACCCTGCTCACGCCCCCGGCGCTGGCCTGGCGGATCAACCGGCTCAAGGCGAGGTCCTAGCGACCGACTGCCCTGCCGGATCGAAACCGGAGTATCAACCATGCAGACACTGCTCGGCAAACACTGGCACCATCTCCCCCGGGAGGAAGTCCTCGAGATCCTCAGCGTGGATCCGGACAAGGGGCTGGACCGCTTCGAACTCGGTCACCGGAGGGAGCACTTCGGCCCGAACCGACTGACCGAGAAGCGCGCCCGAAGCCCCCTGGTGCAATTCCTGCTGCAGTTTCATCAACCGCTCGTCTACATCCTGCTCGCCACCACGGCTGTGACGCTCGCCTTCGCCGAACTGGTCGAGTCGGCCGTCATCTTCGGCGTCGTCCTCGTGAACGCGATCGTGGGCTACCTGCAGGAGGCCAAGGCGCTGCGCGCCATCAGCGCGCTGGCCGGGAGCCTCACGAGCGAGGCCGCCGTGCTCAGGGCGGGACGGAAGGAGCGGGTCCCCTCGGAAGACCTCGTCCCGGGCGATGTGGTGTTGCTCCAGTCGGGCGACAAGGTCCCCGCCGACCTGAGGCTCGTCGCGGTTCGTGACCTCCAGGTCAACGAGTCGGCCCTCACCGGGGAATCGGTTCCCACCCCCAAGGAAGAGACCCTTCTGCCCCGGGACCTTCCGCTCGGTGACCGCCGGAACATGGCCTACTCGTCGACGCTGGTCACCTACGGCACCGCCGTCGGCGTGGTCGTCGCCACCGGCGACGCCACCGAGATCGGCCGGATCTCGGAACTCATCTCCTCCACGGAAGTCCTCCAGACCCCCCTGACGAAGAAGGTTCACGCGTTCTCCAACCTGCTTCTCGGGGTGATCCTCGGCCTGGCCGCCCTGACGTTCGCCGCCGGCATGCTGCATGGCCAGAAGGCTTTCGAAATGTTCATGGCGTCGGTGGCCCTCGCCGTCGGGGCGATCCCCGAGGGGCTTCCCGCGGCCGTCACCATCATCATGGCCGCGGGCGTGGCGCGGATGGCCGCCCGTCGGGCGATCATCCGGAAGCTCCCGGCAGTCGAGACGCTCGGCAGCACCACCGTCATCTGCACGGACAAAACCGGGACCCTCACGCAGAACCAGATGACGGTCCAGGTCATCGTGGCCGGCGGGGAGACCTTCTCCGTCACCGGCACCGGCTGGGACCCGGTGGGGCAGCTGGAAGACGGGGGGTCGAGGATCGAGCCGGAACACCACGCGTCCCTCCGCGAATGCCTCCGGGCGGGGCTTCTGGCGAACGATGCCGAGGTGGTCCACGACGGAGGGCGGTGGACGGCCCAGGGGGACCCCACCGAGGCCGCCCTGGTGGTCGCCGCCCGCAAGGGCGGTTTTCGGCCCGAGGACGCCCGTCGCGAGTGCCCCCGCCTCGACGCGATCCCCTTCGAGTCGCAGCACCAGTACATGGCCACGCTCCACGACGCCGGCCCCGGCCTCCCGCGGGTCGTCTACCTCAAGGGCGCGCTGGAGAAGGTCCTCGAGCGGAGCGGGGCGGCCCTCACCCCGGACGGCGTCGGGCCCCTGGACCCCGACACGATCCGGAAGGCCGCGGACGGCCTCGCCGCGTCGGGCCTTCGCGTTCTGGCCCTCGCCCGCAAGGAACTTCCCGAGGAAACCCGCCGGATCGGCCATGGGGATATCGGGGAGGGAATGGTCTTCCTCGGGCTGCAGGCGATGATGGACCCGCCCCGGCCGGAGGCGGCCGCCGCCATCGCGGCCTGTCGCCGGGCCGGCGTCCGCGTGAAGATGATCACCGGCGACCACGCCGTCACCGCCGCGGCGATCGCCCGTCAAATCGGCATCGGGGAGGGGGAGGCCGGCGGCCCGAAGGCGCTTTCGGGCCGTGATCTCGACGGCCTCGCGGACGCGGAACTCATCGAAGCCGCCGATCGGGTCGACGTCTTCGCGCGGGTCTCGCCCGAGCACAAGCTGCGGCTCGTCGAGGGGCTGCAGGCTCGCGGGAACGTCGTCGCGATGACCGGCGACGGCGTGAACGACGCGCCCGCCCTCCGGCGGGCGGATATCGGCGTGGCCATGGCCCTCGGCGGGACCGAGGTCGCCCGCGAGGCGGCCGACATGGTGCTCACCGACGACAACTTCGCCACCATCGAGGCCGCCGTCGAGGAAGGGCGGGGCGTCTTCGACAACCTGCGAAAGTTCATCGTGTGGACGTTGCCGACCAACGGGGGAGAGTGCCTCGTGCTCCTCACGGCCATCCTTCTCGGCGCAACCCTGCCGGTCGTCCCGATACAGCTTCTCTGGATCAACATGACCACCGCCGCCGCGCTCGGGCTCACGCTGGCCTTCGAACCGAAGGAACCCGGGCTCATGGACCACCCCCCGCACGACCCCCGCCTGCCGCTCCTCGACGGGGTGTTGATCGGGAGGGTGGTCCTGGTCTCGCTGCTCCTGTGCGGAGCCGTCTTCGCGCTCTTCGAGTGGGAACTCTGGCGAGGGAGCGATGTGGTCACCGCGCGGACGTCGGCGGTGACGATGATCGTCGTCGGCGAACTGGTCTACCTCTTCAACTGCCGCTCCCTCTCCCGGTCCGCCATCGCCGTCGGCCTTTTCTCCAATCCCTGGGCCTGGGCCGGCGCCGGGGTCATGCTGACCCTTCAGCTCGCCTTCGCGTACCTGCCGACCCTGAACCGGCTGTTCGGCTCCGCCCCGATCGATGCCCCCGCCTGGGGGGTCATCGCGTTGCTGAGCCTGGCGCTGTCGGCCGTCGTGGGCCTCGAGAAGAAGCTCAGAAGCCGGGTGCGCCGCCGGGCAGGGGCGTGATTTTCACGGGGGCACGGACGGGGTGACGTCGAGCTCAGGTGGAGTGCGGCGCGGAGGTTGCCGGAGCGCCGCTTTCCCCGTGCCGCGAAGGCTTCCGCAGCGGCGCGGGGATCTCGCCGATGGGCGGCGGTCCGACGCTCCGTGAAGTCCGGCCACGGGGTGTTTCAAGACCCAGAGAGCGCCATTCGCCGGCTGTAAGGAAGACATGGTTCTTCGGCCGATTGGCAATTTCCGGCCCCACGGGAAAAATCCGATGAACCGTTGAGGCTGCCGGGCGGACTACTTCTAGAGAGGCACGGATGAAGCCGAGAAGCCGGGTCGTCGATGAACTGCTGGTGCTGGAGGCCCAGGCGGGCCGGGTCGAGGCGTTCGAACGCCTGGCGGCCCTGTGGCACCCGCGGCTGCTCGGTTACGCGTTTCATCTGACCGGCGACCGGGAGGGGGCGCGGGAGGCGGTGCAGGATGCATGGATGTCGGTGGTACGAGGACTGTCGAGGCTCAGGGACCCTGCCGGCTTTCCCGGATGGGCGCTCAGCATCGCCCGACGACGATGCGCGGACTGGGTTCGGCGGCGGCAACGTTCGCGCCGGGGTGCCGAGGGGCTGAACGACGCCGCCCGGCTCGCCTCGCCCACCACCTCTTCAGAAGAGCAGACCGAGCGCTTGCGCGAAGCCATCCGGGGTCTCGACCCGGAATCGCGCTTCCTTGTGGAGATGTATTATCGCGAGTCCCTCTCCGTGGGGGAAATTGCCCGGGTCCTCGGGATCCCTGCAGGGACCGTCAAATCAAGGCTTTATCACGTCCGCGAACGACTGCGGACGATTCTGGAGGTGTGACCATGTCGCAAAAAGCCAGTGTGGACGACCTCATCCGGGAGGCCCTGGAGACCGAAGGGGTGAAGGACCTCTTTCACGGAAAAAAATAGTAAATGAACCGTTGCAGCTCAAGAATAGACCTGATTCTTAAGAGGCTCGGATGTGCTACGCGCTGCGGTTGACCGGCGGCTTCGGGGAATTGGCCCGACAATTCAGAAACTCAGATCTACTATGATTTTTTAGCCAAAGGCCGGAAAGGAGGAGTTATGTCGGTTTTTTACAAAGTGTTTGCCGGTGCTCTCTTCGCATGCTTTGCAAGCTGTTGCATTTATGCTGGAAGTGTTGCCAAAGATCCCGACCTGCTTAAAGGTTCTGCTTCAATTGATCTAAAAGCCGCTACCATCAAAAGCGTCAGCCCGCTGAATGTTCTGCCTGGTACTTTAGTCAGTGTCGAAGGAAACGGTTTCGGAACTAAACCCGGAATCGTCAAGCTAGGCGGTACCGTCATCGATTCATTCATTTACTGGACAGATATCGCCATTTTCTTCCGTGTTCCCCAAGCCGGACTGAAAGAACGGACCAAAGTTCAAGCCGGTGCCAGTTATTCGGAGGATCAATTGCGCCCGGCTCCGGAAGGCTCGATTACTATCCGATGGAACGTCAATATCGCCAGGCTGGATGAAGTCGTCGCCGTCCAGTGGAAGGCCTGCAGCGCTCCCGTCAAACCGGTTTTCAAAGCTCCGCTTTATGTCAAAGGCGAATGGGTCAAATCGGGTGAATTGTACGGAAATTCGGCAGTTGGCGACTGGGATGGTGGGAGCCGCCGAGCCATGGCCTTGGATCAATCCGGAAAAATCTGGTACGCCGAAGTTGTTCTGACCCCGGAAAACATCGCCACCTTCGGCATCAAGCTGTTGAAATTCGCTTTCGAGGATGGTGAAAACGATTCCCGCGCTCTCTCGCCTTTCGAATCCGATTACACCTTCATCCTGAAGAGAGACTGGGCCAAAACCGACAGCTACGCCGCGGTCATTTTAGACCCGGCTGTCACTCCCAGTAAGAAAGATGCATTGTTTGACGAGAAGACCAGCACCATCAATCTGGTTTACCCCGTCACGGAGTAATCTGAGTTGATCAGAATCCAGCGGTTGATCGAAACAGCGGTTAAGTGAACCAGAGCAGTTCGAGCACAGACCTATTCCATGGAAGGCTGTGATGCGCTCACGTAACCGGATCATCGAAGAGTTGTTGGTGTTGGCCACCCAGAGTGGGAGGGCCGAGGCGTTCGCGCGCCTAGCCGAGTTGTGGCACCCGAGGATGATGCGCTACGCGTTGCGGCTGACTAGCGACCGGGAGGGGGCGAGGGAGGCGGTGCAGGACGCCTGGATGGCCGTCGCGCGGGGACTGATGCGGTTGCAGGACCCCGCCTGCTTCGCCCCGTGGGCGCTGTGCATTGTCCGCAGCCGTTGCGCAGACTGGATCAGGCGGCGGCAGTGCCTGCGGCGGGAAAACACCGGCTTGGACGCCGCCGCCCCCTTAGCGGCAACGGCCGAACCCCGGGGCGACAACCGGTACCGTTTGCGCCGGGCCGTTCGGGGCCTCGACCCTGAACCCCAGGCCCTGGTAGAGATGTTCTATCTCGAGTCCCTGACCGTGGCGGAAATCGCCCGGATTCTCGAAATCCCGGCCGGGACCGTCAAGTCCCGGCTTTACCACGTCCGCGAGCGGCTGCGGGCGATCCTGGAGGTGTGAAATGTCGGAGAAAAAAAGCGCGGACGACCTCATCCGCGAGGCCCTGGAGGCCGAAGGGGTGAAGGACCTCGAACTGTCCGGGGAGCCGGGCATGCAAGATCTGGTGACCGGGATCTTTCGGGGTCGGATGTGGTGGGCGGGCATCATCATGACGGCGAACCTCCTGGCCTGCGCGGCGCTCGCCGTGTTCTGCGGGGTGAAATTCTTCGGTGCCGCGGAGGTTCCGGTCATGCTCCGATGGGGCGCCGGCTTCTTCCTTTTTGTGATCCTGACGGTCGGGTGCAAGCTCTGGTACTGGGCGAGGCTGGAACGCTTGGCCGTGACCCGGGAAATCAAGCGGGTGGAACTGCTCCTCGCCCACCTTGCAGCGGAACTCCGGGACCGGCAATGACGATGCCGGCTCACCGGGTGAAACCCGTGCATTGCCCCTGCAAACCCTCCCGTTCTTTCCGGGTGCGGCTATGACCGGGTGGCTCCTGTTCGCCGGCGGAGACATCCTCCTCTGCTTAGGTTCGAGCGGGTTCGCGGGGGGCGCGTCCACCCTGGCCGCCTCCCTGCGGGTTGCCGAAATCCTGCGCACCGAGCGGACCATCAACCGGGGGAAGGGTGCGGCTCTCCGGACGCTTCACGTTCTCACCAGCGCCTGGATCGCGTAGAAGGGGCAAGGAAACGTCCGACTCGCACGCGGAAACGGGAAGCGAGGCTTTCGGTCAGCGGAGGGAGCCTGGAGGCATCAACGCCTGGGCAAGGACAGATGGGAAACAGTTGGGGCCGCATCCGGCGTTGACAACCCGTGAGAGTCTGTGCGAGACTCCCCCCGATTCACGGGAGGTTGTGACATGACCCATCTGGTCCGCTTTGGCGTTTCCCTCGAGAAGAACCTCCTGGACCGGTTCGACCGGCTGATCCGGGAGCGGAACTACACCAACCGCTCCGAGGCCTTCCGGGACCTCATCCGCCAGGAGCTGGTGCGCAAGGAGTGGGACGAGAACCAGGAGGTGGCCGGCGCCGTCACCTTCATCTTCGACCACCACCGCCGGACCCTCCTCAACCGCATCACCGACCTCCAGCACGACCACCAGGCGCTGATCGTCTCCGCCCAGCACATCCACCTCGACCACGACCACTGCCTCGAGATCGTCGCGGTGCGCGGGACGGCCCGCGACATCCAGCACCTCGCCGACCGGCTGAGATCCCTCAAGGGCGTCGAGCACTGCCTGCTCAGCGTCACCTCCGCGAAGGCCGATCCCGACCATCCCGCGGACTGACCCCAACTCTCTTTTCCCCTTCTGCTGATTACGTCACCGGAAACCGGGTATTGCGCGCCCCGAAGGGGAGGGAGAATCGGTGGGGATCGGGTTTGGACGTTCGATCGCCCCGCCCCGAAGGGGAGGGGGCATCCCAGCCGGGGGCCAGGCGCGGGCGCCGGCCACGAACGGTCCGAGAGGCGGAACGGCCCGGGCGCCCGCGCCGCCGCCCCCGGAACGCGGCGGAGGGCGTCAGCCCACGGGCCCGCCCGGGCCGTCCCACCGGCGTTCGACCCGGGACGCGTCGGCGGTGTCCTCGACGATCCGTCCGCCTTCCAGGAGAACGTTGCGGTCGACCAGGCGCGCGGCGAAGGCCAGGTCGTGGGTGGCGACGAGCTGCGCGGCGGGGAGCGAGCGAAGGGTGCCGGCGAGGCTGCGTTTCCCCGGCGGGTCCAGGCCGGCAGAGGGCTCGTCCAGCAGCAGGAGGGACGGCCCCGTGACCAGGGCCCCCGCCAGGGCCACGCGCTGCTTCTGGCCGTGAGACAGGTGGTGCAGCGGGGCATCGGCCAGGTGGCCCACGCCCAGGTCACCCAGCACCGCCCGGGCGGCGGCGGCGGCCTCGGGGGGCGCAACCCCCCGACGGCGGAGCCCGAAGGCCGTGTCGTCGATCACCCGGGGGAAGAGCAACTGGTCCTCGGGGACGTTGAACAGGAAGCCGATGCCCTTCCGGACCTCCGGCAGGGTTCGTCGCCCCAGGGCAAGGCCCCCGACGCGGATCTCCCCCTCGTGCGGCACGAGCCCGGCCACCGCCAGGAGCAGGGTGGTCTTCCCCGACCCGTTCAGGCCGAGCAGGGCGACCCGCTCCCCGGGGGCGATGTCCAGGGTGATCCCCTCGAGCACGGCCGGGCCGCCGGGTTCGTAGCGGACACTCACATCCTGCAGGCGGAGGGCGGGCTCGTTCACGCGCCCCCCCGCCACCGGAGCCAGGCGGCAACCCCCGCCCAGGCCAGGGCCAGCAACGGGACCGCCACGTCGGCCGCCCTCACGGCGCCCCCGCGGGGGATGGGCCCCGCCCCGTCGTAGCCGCGGACCTCCATGGCCATGGCCAGGCGCTCCGCCCGCTGCAACAGTCTCGGCAGCCACACCGTCGGCAGGGCGACCACCAGGCGAAGGGCCGCCGCCCCGCCCCCCGAGGCGCCCCGCACGGCCAGGGCGGACGTCAGCCGGCGGGTCTCCGCCGCCAGGTGGCCGGACTGGTGCACGATCTGGCCCAGGATGGCGCGCACGATCCGGGGAAGCGGCAGTCGCGCCAGCCCGTCGTGGAAGTCGGCCACCCCCAGGGCGGCCACCGTCCCCAGGGAAACGAAGAGGCACCCGAACCCCTTCGCACACACACTCCAGGGGACGGTGAAACCGGCGGGGCCCGCGGAGGTCGGGGGCAGGAACGGGACGAGGAGGAAGAAGGGGCCGAACAGGACGCAGCCCAGCCCCGCCGCGGCGAGGGTCCTTCGCGCCGGGGGCCGGCAGGCGGCGAGCCAGGCCAGAACGGTCGCGGCGATCGCCCCCGTCCCCGGCCACGACGCCGCCGGGGCCAGGAGGCAGGCCGCGAGGGCCCCGGCCCCGGCCAGCAGGCGGGCCCGGGGTTCGAGCCGCTTCACCGGTCCCCGGCCGCACCCCCACAACTCATGCCAGGACGTCCGCACGGCGGCTCACCTCCCGTTTCCCGCGGTCGCGGCGGCGGTGGGAGCGCTTCCCTCCCCGTCCGCGTTCACGGCCCCTCCCCGTTGGACGGCCGGCGGGAGTGTGGTTCGGCGGAGCCCGCCCCGCACCGTCACCGGGATCACGGCCATCATCAGGAGGATCCCGGGCCACCCGCTGAGGAACGAGAGACCGGCCAGGAAAGCCGCGGGCAGGTCCATGAACCGGGCCAGCCCGTACACCAGGGCGACGTTGAGGGCCCGGCCGAGGAGCAGGACCGGGACCAGGACCGCCCACGTGTTGACCCCCGGCCATCGGGTTCGGACAGAAGCCACCAGGGCGGCCATCACCCCCAGTTCCATCGCCATCACCAGGGCCACCGGCGGGTAGAAGGGCGGCATGCCCGTCACCGCGCCCGAGAGCAGCGGCGTCATGACCGCCGTGACGGCGGCGGGAAGGGGGCGCACGTGGAAGCTCAGCAGGACCAGGGGCAGATACATGGGCATGAAGGCGGACCCGAGGCTGACCATGTGGAAGGCGACGGGCAGGAGGAGGGCGGCGGCCCCCAGCACGCCGCAGTAGGCCAGGTCCCGGGGGCGGGTGTCCCTCATCGCCCACCGTCCAGGGCCAGCCGCAGCCCGCACTGGAAGGTCGCCCCGGGCATCTCGTAACCGGGACGGTACTCGTAGCGCGCGTCGGTGACGTTTTCGACGCCGGCGTAAACCACCAGCGCCTGGGTCCAGGTCCGGGGCGAGACGGTCCAGCGCACCCGCGCGTTGAGGAGGAAAAACCCTTCCATGTAGGCCTGGGGGCCGGGGTAGCGCGGGTTCCCGCTCCAGCGCCCCCCCACGTACTGGGCGTCGAGGGACAGGCGCAGGCGGCGGGACGCGTCCCAGTTCACGCCGAACTGGGCGGTGTGGCGGGGGGCGTAGGGGAGCCGCTCCGGCTCGGCGTCCAGGAAGGTGTACCCCGCGAACGCGTGGAGGGAGTCCAGGGGGTCGGCCCCCACGGCGACCTCCACGCCCCGGGTGCGGTAGGACCCGATGTTGTCGTAGTGGGGCGGCGGCGCGGTGAAGCGGAGGGCGTCGGTCCCGCGGTCCCGGAAGAGGGTCAGGTCCAGGCGCAGCCGGTCGTTGAAGGCGTGGGAGACCCCGCCTTCCAGGTGGAGGACCTTCTCCGGGCGCAGGGACATCCACCGGTCGCCCTGGTTCCATTCGGCGGTGGAGAACACGGCGTAGACGCCCGGCAGGTTGAAGCCGCGGCCGGCGGAGGCGTGCAGCCTCGTCCGCCCGAAGGAGAGGGCGAACCCGGCCTGGGGGGCGGCGAAGGTCCCGAAGTAGCGGCTCACGTCGTACCGGACGCCCGCCACCGGGCCGAACTTCACCCGGTTGCCCCACTCCGCCTCCGCCAGGAGGTAGGGGGCCGCGTTCCACATCCGGACCTCGTCCTTGACCTTGACGGTCGTGCCCAGGGTCTCGCGGAAGGACCCCCCGTAGTTGTCGCCGTCGAAGCCCGCGGTCACCTTCAGGCCCCGCAGCAGGGGGAAGGTCTGGCGGGCCCGGAAGCCCCAGTTGGCGTAGTCGGTGTCCGAGTCCAGGGGGAGGTTTTTCGCCGCGTTCCACTGCTCCCACCGGATGGCCCCCTGGTCCCGGTAGAAGCGGAAATACCCCCGGGCGCGCGGCGTGTCGTTTTCCAGCGTCGCCGTCACGGTCCAGTCGCGGATGGCGAACTTGCCCCGCGGCGGCGGGGGGGCGCCGGCGGGGCCGGGGTCGTCGGCGTAGCTGTCGGTCCGGGAGAGGGTGAAGTCCAGCCGCCACCCCGGGGACAGCGTGTACCCGGCTCGGCCGAAGAAGTCTTCCACACGCCCGTCCGACTGGGGTCGGTGCCCGTCCGAGCTCCGGTACCCCGCCGTGACGTAGGCGTCGAAGGCCCCCCTCCGGAACCCGCCGTCCAGGTGGGTCAGGAGCGTCCCGAACGAGCCCCCGCCCGTGGAGATGGCGCCTTCCGAACCCTCCCGTTCCCGGCGCCGGGTGCGGATCTCCACGGCGCCGAAGCTCATGTTGCCGTAGAGGACCGGCGAGGCCCCCTTGACCACGTCCACATGCTCCACCGAGTCGAGGGAGAGGACGTCCATCAGCGGGTGGGTCCACACGCCGCTGAACTTGGGCACCCCGTCCACGAGAAACTGGACCTCCCCCCCCGGCCGGCCCGAACCCATCCCCCGGATGAAGAGCGTCCCGCCGTCCCCGCCCCCGTAGCTCCCCACGACGTTGTAGCGGGAGATCAGGACCCCGGGGGTCATGCGCAGCCCGGTCAGCAGGTCCACGGCCTGCAAGTCCTCCATCTGCGCCTTCGACACCCGGGAGGCGGAAACCAGGTCCACCGTCAGCAGGTTTTCCTCCACGAGGGGCGCCTCGGCCCGCACCTCGATTTCCGTCCGGATGGCGGGCGCCGAGGCCTGCTCCTCCGCGGGGGCGCCGTCCTTCCGGGGTTCGCTCTCCGCAACCGCAACAGGAACAAAAAGGTTCAGACCAAGCGAGAGAACGGTGAGCCAGGTTATCATGCGAGTCCTCGTGTTACGTATTTTCATAATGTGCCACGATAACCGAAGGCCGGGCGCGTGTCAACCCGAAAAGCACGGCGCGGTGCTCCGTCCCGCGCACGGCCCGAAGGCGGCGGGGGGAAGACACTCCGGGAAATCAAAGGCGTATCCGCAACGCCGATTCTTCCGCCCCTGCCTCTTCGGGTGCCGTCTTCCGGTTCGGGGGTTTGCCACCTTTCCCGCACCCCTTCAGGGTGCGTTTTCCATCCCCCTCCACCGCGTCCCGGGGGCGGCGACGCGGGCGCCCGGAACCCTCGTCACGCTGCATGCTCGTGTCCGGAGCCCGCGTCTTGCCCCCGGCTGTGACGCTCCCTCCCCTTCGGGGCGGGTCGACGTTCTTGAACGTCCATTCTCTGTTTGATTTATACCCCCCCGGACTCCACGGGGGGAAATAACCTTTCAGTTTGGGGAAAGCCGCGGAGGCCCATCCCGCCGATGACTCTTTCCTTTTCCCGCCCCGCGGCCCTTTTCATCCCCGGGTTTCAGCGTTCCTGTTGGTCCTCTTCGTCCTTTTTAATCCTTTCGTCCCTTCGCAACTCCCCCCCCGGGCAAGCGGGGCCGCCCGAAACACCGGCTTGCGTTTCCCTCGCTTTTCCGGTAGATTTCCCGCATGAAAATATCGGTTATTATCCACCTCGGCTTCGCGGCCAGACACACCGGAAAGCGTCTCCCGGCCCGGCGGGGGCGGTGGGTCCCTGCGTCCGCGATGAGGCGGGGCCGCGAACTTCCGCCGCCGGGCCGGGGGCGGCCGTGACCGGCTGGCTCCTGCTTGTCGTCGGCGGCGTCCTGCTCTACTTCGGGTCGAGTTGGTTCGTGGGGGGGGCGTCCGCCCTGGCGGCGTCGCTGAGGGTCCCGGAGATCGTGGTGGGCCTCACCGTCGTGGCCTACGGAACCTCGGCCCCCGAGATGATCGTGGGCATCCAGGCCGCCTTGTCAAACCATGGCGACATCGCCCTGGGAAACGTGGTGGGGTCCAACATCGCCAACATCGGCCTCATCCTGGGACTGACCGTCTTGGTGTGCCCGGCCCGGGTGGACGGCTCCCTGCAGCGGCGGGAGATGCCGGTGCTCCTGGGCAGCGCGCTCCTGGTCCCCCTCCTCCTCCTCGACCGGCAGATCTCCGCCTGGGACGCGACGGGGCTTCTCGGGATCGCCCTCCTGTACACCCTGTGGATGGTGCGCACCGCCCGGGTCGCCGGCGTCCGACGGTTGGCGCTCGAGAGCGCCGACGTCACGACCACCGCGTCGGACGCCGCCGGGGCGCCCCGGCTGAAAACGGCCTCGCTGGCCGCTCTGGCCGTGTTCGCCGGCCTGGCCGTACTGCTGGCCGGCGCGCACCTCTTCGTGGAGGGAGCGGTGGCCGTCGCCCGGGCCCTGGGCATGAGCGACCGCCTGGTGGGCCTGACGGTGGTGGCGGTGGGGACCTCCCTGCCGGAGCTGGTCACCAGCCTCGTGGCCTCGGTCCGTGGGCACCCCGACATCGCCGTGGGCAACGTGATCGGCTCCAACATCTTCAACATCCTCCTCTGCCTGGGGGCGGCCGCCCTCGCGGGACCCCTCGCCGCGGACCCGGCCGCCGTGAGGATCGACCTCGTCGCCCTCCTGCTGATGACCGCCCTGGCCGCCCTCTTCATCCGCACGGCCCGCACCATCACCCGGCCCGAGGGCGCCCTCCTTTTCGCGCTCTACGCAACCTACATGGCGTGGATCATCGGGAAGGGATGACGCCGTCCACGGCCATTCATGTCCTGACCGGTCCCCGCCAGGTGGGAAAACCACCACAAGAATGAGCGCCTCACACCACCCCCGACCCCGGAGGGGTCGAACGTGAATAGAATGAACGCCCCACACCACCCCCCGACCCCGAAGGGGTCGAACGTGAATAGAACGAGCGCCCCACCCCACCCCCGACCCCGAAGGGGTCGAACGTGAATAGAACGAGCGCCTCACCCACCCCCCGACCCCGAAGGGGTCGAACATGAATCAACTCTGCGCACATTCGACCCCTTCGGGGTCGGACGGAGGTGATCCTCGTTTCGTTCTATTCACGTTCGACTCCTTCGGGGTCGGGTGGAATTGATCCTCGTTTCGTTCTATTCACATTCGACCCCTTTGGGGTCGGGGGGGACGGGCCGGCGTCGTTCGATTGCGGCCCTGTCGGGGGTGGACCGTGGGCCTGGGGTCGGCGCACCCCCCGCCGGCCCGTTTCATGGCCCCTCTTTGCCGGCCACGATGCCGAGGCGGGCCTCGCCATGCTTGTCCGCCTGGGCCTGGCCGATCCCCTCGATCTCCCGCAGTCGATGTCGGTCTACTGGCAGAGGACTTTCACCTCCAAGCAGGTGCACCATGCCGGGTGCACAAAGCCAGAAGCCCTTGATTTCTCAAGGGCTTCTGACTTTGTCGTCCGTTGCCGGACAAACGATTGGTGCGAGGGACGGAATCAAATTGATTCAATCCACACCAGTCTATGCGACCAGCATGATCTGCTCCCGAACGGACCCATCACGTGTCTTCATCTGCAAAGGGACAGGAGGGGTGGATTCCATTTATCGGAATGTGAATGAATGGCAGATTGAGGGGGAGATTCCAGGTACGAGATCGATACTGGGTGAGCATATCATCGAGAGTGATCCAGGCCAACTATGGATTGGGACTGTCGATCAGGGTGTTTTCAGAGTCACATTCCCATCTAATGGGAATTCAGGCCTCAGAGTACCGAAACCACATGTAGAGCAATTCGGGGACAATCAAGGCCTACCGCCCGCAAACAGAGTCTTTGTTCACAAGATTGGGAACAACATCGTGGCTTCGACAGGAAAAGGCATTTTTCGGTTCGACAAGGAAACAAACAAATTCTCACTCGATAATCAGTTCACTGCGCTCTTTCATGATTCGCCGAGACTGATATATGAATTGAAAACTGGTCTTCAAGGGCGGATATGGATGCACACCCGAAACGAATCGGCCATCGAGGAGGTCGGGTTAGCTATCCCTCGAACAGGGAACTCCTACCGTTGGGAAGACTACCCTTTCAAGCTCTTGTCCGGAACCCGCATCGAGGAGATTTACCCCGAAAACGATGGAGTGGTCTGGTTCGGCGGTTCAGATTGTCTCTTTCGCTTCGCCCCCTATCGAGTACCAAGCCCAAGCTCCCGTTTCCCGACCCTCGTACGCAGAGTAAAAACAGCCGGGAATCGCCTTCTCTTCGGAGGGGCCTGGAAAACAGGCGCCCAGGAGGAGAATCAGATCCCTATCCTGGATTACGAGGAGAATGCACTGCGCTTCGATTATGCGGCGATCTGGTATACCCGGGATGATGCCAATCAATTCTGTATTTTTCTTGAAGGTCTGGACGAAGAATGGTCGACTTGGTCGAATCAAGCGTTCAAAGAATATAACAATTTACCTGAGGGAAACTACACCTTTCATGTCCAGGCCAAGAACATATATGACCATAAAGGGTTGGAATCAACCTACCGTTTCAGGATTCTTCCGCCATGGTATCGGACCCGATTGGCCTATGCCGGTTACGTCCTCCTCGCAGGTCTCTTCCTTTTCGTTATCGTGCGAGTCAATACAGCAAGACTCCGTAAAGCCAAGATCCACCTGGAGCAAACCGTGGAAGAGCGAACGGCCTGTCTCCGGTCTCGGACTGAGGAACTCGCTCAGGCCAATGCGCAACTGAAAGAGCTTGATCAGGCGAAGTCTGACTTTCTCAACATGGCGGCTCACGATATCCGCACTCCCATTACCTCTATCGTGGGTTTCGCCAAGCTCATTCAGAAGAAAATAGGTGATATCGTCCATCCTGGGGCCGAAGAAACACGACGTGCCCGCAGCATCAGGCAGGTGACCGAAAATATAGGAATCATCATTACAGAGGGGGACCGCCTGACAGCCCTCATCAACGATCTTCTCGACTTGGCGAAATTGGAATCCGGCAAGATCGAGTTAAAAATCGGACCCGTCCGCGTGTCGGAACTCTTCGAGCAAGCATTGACCGCTACGGCGGCCCTTTTCGAGAAAAAAAACCTGGCAATCCGAAGGGACTTGTACGATGAACTTCCGGATGTCTTTGTGGACAGAGACCGAGTACTCCAAGTCTTGGTTAACCTTGTTTCCAATGCCGTGAAATTCACGCCGGAAGGAGGGTGCATCACCTGCCGCGCCCAGAAGGGAACCGGGGCCGATGTCGGTTGTATTGAACTCTCCGTGGCCGACACTGGTCCCGGAATCCCTCCGGAGCACTTGGACAGGGTCTTCGAGAAATTTCAGCAACTAGATGAAAACAACGAACTGATGAAGGGCACCGGCTTGGGATTGCCCATCTGCAAAACCATTGTTGAACGGCACAATGGCCGGATCTGGGCCAATAACTTAGCCGATCGGGGTTGCGTTTTTTCCTTTACCCTTCCAATCAACCCTGTCCCTGAATCAGTTGTCTGAAGACCCAATCCTTAATTCTCAATCCTTGACAATAGAGGGAGAATATTGCACCGGAACGATCAACTCAAGAATTTTGATCGTCTCTGAATCAGCACCTTTCTCCTTTAGTATCCTCACGATGTCGTCGATAGTGTTCTTCTTGTCGGATAACAGCTTTTGATAGAATACTTTGAACTCATCGATCGTCATCTCACCGATCCGCTTCTGCTCGCAACCGACATCAATCTTCTTCTTGGGCATCTCAACCTCCTGTCAAATTGGGTTTTTCTATAGCTCTCCGAGGAAACATCCACGTGATCTGTGAGGCCAGATCCAGATCCTCCACGTGAGGATGAAGGTGCGTTTCGCCAGGCGTTGCCAGAGGACACCTCGTGGACTTGGTTGGGCGTGACCTTCGATCTGAATGTGGGGAAACGGCCTTCCGGCAATTTTCGATAATTGTATCAAATGTGCTTCTCAAATCGCCGACGACGGGGCCATTCCAACAGGCTCTTACATTTCCGCTCGAATCGGTATGGAGAACCCGGGGGTGGCTACACCGAGGAGAACGGTACCACCATCGGCATGAGTCAGCTATCTGGAGGCCTGGGCCAACTGCAGGGATTGGACTGTCGATCGGTTTAACGTTGCTGCCTGCTCCGGATGCTGACGCAATCCAGAGACGAAAATGGCAATCACCCCATTCATCGACGTGAACAGGAGTCAGGGCCTGTTCTTTCGTCCATGTTGAGCAAAGTTCGATATGATGGCATCCGACCCTTCCGGTGCTCACCCATGAATTCAAGTCACGTTCCTCATCGGGAAGTAAAAGGAAAAACTGGCCGATTGGAAGCCGCGATTCCGCTATTTTGGAAATCCATTCTTCTTCCGAAGCTTTTTCGCCGCCCAGCACCACGAGAGTGCCGTTTATTGCCACTACTCTGCCAATCCACCTGAGGAGTTTCACAGATGGTTTCTGCCCGTGGATGATCACAGCCCACACGGAATCATCATCCGTTTCATCAAGGTGTGGTCTCCCACACAAAGCGTCGCTCAATTGAGCGACTGACTCCCATTTCCACAAATGAGCGGAAGAGGTGTTCAGAGGTTGGATGGCCTTCATACTGAAAGCTAACCGGGTTTCCCACTGCAAAGTATTGAGATCACGAGAAGCATCAAGGCCGTATTTTTGACGCGAATCGAATAATGGAGTTCCGGGAAATAAATTTAACGTGTTATGAACGTAATATTCAACTCCCAGAGATTCTACAAATGCCAGTGTTGCACGGAAATCATCCGGAGTTTCTTCAGGCAACCCCCCGATAATGCTGAGACCTACGCGAAGCCCGGTCTCCCGCGACAATTTGACGGATAACTTCAGCTTCTCGAGAAAATCTGTCTCGGCTTTGAATTGAGGATCCTCTTGAGTTCCTGATGGACGGACCTTTCCGATGGCCCGCAACACACGGGGTACAGCAGATTCCAAACCAAATGACAGGCTGACAAAACCTGCGCGTCGCATCAATTGCAGTAATTCCACATCCACACAATCCCCCCGTGTCACACAATTCAGGGGAAGTCGGATTCCTCGCGCGATCAGCATTTCGCATATCTTTCGAGCACGGGCTGGTGCTAAAGTAAAGGCATCATCAAAAATAGGGATTGTCGGGTTTCTGCTTCTCAAAGCATCTGATAGGGCCTTCAACGCCGCCAGGTCGTCGACGACGCGGTCGGGGCTATGGAACTTGACCTTGCGGCCGGAGATGGCGGCGAAGCTGCAGTAGGTGCAGTGCTGGTTGCAGCCCCGCGCCGTCAGGTAGCCGATGTCCGGCGTAAAGACCAGGCCCGCCTGGAAGGGCGAGGGGAGGTCGTCCAGCGTCGCGAAGCCCTCGTCCGGGAACGACGACAGGCTCCCCAGCGGCGTGGCCGCCACCCCGTCCGGCGTCCGCAGCACCAGGTTCTTCACGTGCGCCAGGATATCGCCGAGTGTCTTTCTCGGGGAGGACGCGCCCAGGACCGCCTCGACGATGGGCACGATCCGCCCTTCCCCGGCGCCGCGCAGGCAGCCGTCCGCCCCCAGCAGTTCGAGCGTTTCCTCGGGGGAGAACGTGGCATTGGGCCCGCCCACGAGCACCACGGCCTCGGGGAGCGTCTCCCGCACCACCCGCACCAGGGCCCGGGTGAGGACCAGGTTGGTCTCGTAGACGGTGAAACCCACGACGGCCGGTTTCATCGCTTTCAGGTCGGCGGCGAAACCGTTCAGGCCGGGGTTGCGCGGGGGGATGTACTGCCGCGAGGGAATTCCCGACCGGTGGAGCATGGTGCGCAGGAAGGCCGTCCCCAGGTGCTCGGGGAAGTGCCGCACCAGTCCCCCCGGCGCCATGACGAAGAGGACGGGAGTGCGGGGGGACGCCTTCATCGGCCGCCCCCGCCGGGGCACGGGAATCCCCCCCGGTCGGCGCGCCGTCGGCCGGTCCCCGCCCCGCTGTCCTTCCCCATGAATCCCCTCCCGGTGCCGGTTGTCGTCTGCGTGGGAACTGTCCGAGCCTGACTATAGAGAGGAGCGATTTGTTTGTCAAGATGGATCTTGCGCGCGACGTCCGCAACCGGGCCGGGGCACGGTGCTCAGGAAGGCCGCGGTTAGCGGGCGACGCCCCGTGGAGATGCGCAAGCGCTCTCCAGAAACAATTTCGCAACCGATTTGGAGAGAATCGGTTGCGAAATGTGGTTTCTGGTCGGTTGGACGGCGACCCCACCGCCCCCGCGACAAAGATGACGCGGTCGCAATAAGTACCATCACCCTCCGGGTGATGGCTCAAACAAAGGCTTTACAGACACTTTCCGGTCCGTCTTCCGACTTTTTGCGAACCCGTCAAACGCGGATTTCCGGCACCCCTCCGGGGTGCGGCGGGTTTAGCGGGCTCCGACCGGTGGGAGTTCGCCCCTCCGGGGGAACTCCCACCGGCTAATCTCTTCTATCCCTTCGGGATAGGAGATCCGTGGGCGTTGTTTCAAGAGCCCCTTGAAATGACCCATCACGAAGACACCACAGAACAGGGGGCCCCTGGCGGGGTTCAGGTCAATCGTCCTCGCCGGTCGACGGCCCCCGGCCCGCCGTCCTGCGGAGTGCGGCGCGAAGGCTGCCGGAGCGCCGCTTTGACCGCGCCGCGCAGGCTGCCGGAGCGGCGCGGCCCTGCCAACCCAAGGGCCCTTCCGAAAAGGCGTTCCGTGCTCCTGAAGCTCTCAAAGCCGCCAGGATGCCAAGCCTCGCAAAGGGAACCCCTTCTCCGGTTCCGGCTTTGCGAGCTTGGCGCCTTTGCGAGGTCCGGATCCGGATCGTCTCTCGCCAAGGCGCAAAGCTCGCAAAGGAAGACCGCACGGGCCGCAGATCCTTCTCCCGGCCGACGTTTCGAGCGATCGATCCCGATTTTTCACGATTTGACAACGATTTTAGGTTGAAGCGCCTGGGCTTTCTCCGGGACCTCGCCCGGTAAAGTGGCCTGGAAGGCAATCGGAAACGACAACATGTTGGTAAAAACGCGGTCGCTAAAGCGCCTGCAGCCCTTCCCCGCAGCGCGCCGCGACGAGGGTCATGTCGTCGCGCGGGGGGGCGCCCGCGGCGAAGGCGCTCACCTCGTCCAGGACCTCGCGGACCGCCTGCTCCACCGGGAGCCCGTCCCGGCGCCGGAAGGCCTCCACGAGCCGGTCCACGCCGTACTCCTCCCCGGCGGGGTCGAGGGCCTCGGTGACCCCGTCGGAGTAGAGGACCAGCAGGTCCCCGGCCCCCAGGCGCAACTCGCCGCGCTCGAAGGCCGCGTCGGGGAAAGCGCCGAGGAGGGTCCCCCCCGCCTCGAGAAACTCCGGCTCCCCCCCGCCGGCGCGCAGGCGGAAGGGCGGGTTGTGGCCGGCGTTGACGTAGCGCAGGCTGCGGCCGCCGTCGTCCCACACCGCGTAGAAGAACGTGGCGAAACGCTCGCCGGACGTGGACTCGGCGAGGGCGGCGTTGAGTTCGCCCAGGAGCCGCTCCACCGCGTCGCCCCGGAGCGGCGCCGAAACCCTCAGCATCCCCTGCAGCCCGGCCATCAGGAGGGCGGCGGAGATCCCCTTCCCCGACACGTCCCCCAGGGCCAGACCCAGCCGGCCCTCCCCCAGGAAGACGAAGTCGAAGTAGTCGCCCCCCACGCCCCCCGCGGGCCGGCAGGCCCCCGTGTACGCCAGGCGGGCCATGGGGGGGAGGACCTGGGGGAAGAGCCGCTCCTGGACGTCCCGGGCGATCTCCAGCTCCCGCTGAAGGCGCTCCCGCTCCAGGGCGTCGCGCATCAGGCGGGCGTAGTCCAGGGCCAGGCCAGCCTGTTCGCCCACGGTGGACAGGAGTTCCCGGTCCTCCCGGGTGTAGGGCTCCTCGGACTGTTTCTCCCCCAGGGCCAGGACACCCACCAACCCCGCGGGCCCCGGGAGCGGCACCAGCAGGCGAACCCCGAGCCTCGCCAGGCGCGCCTCCGCCTCGTCCGCCCCGGCGATGCCGGGGCCGGCGACCGGGGACCGCCCGTCGGGCGGCACGGCGGGCACGTCAAGGATTTCCGGGGCCCCCGGCTGCGGCAGGAGCCGTTGGGAAAGGTCCCCGTCCCCCGCCATCCCGGGCGCTTCCCCCTCGTCCGGCCAGGCCCCGCCGCCGGCTGCGGTGCAGTACACGCAGCGCCACGTCCCCGGCCGGTTCCCGGGCGCGACGTCGGTCGCCCCCCGGGGGTCCACCGCCACGAGGCAGACCCGAACGTCTTCCACGTGAAGGGCGTCGCGCACGGTGTCCGCCACCACCGCGGGGAGCCGCTCGGGGTGGTGTGCCATGGCGCGGATGGCCCTGCCCAGGTCCGCGAAGATCTTCCGGACGTTGCAGGCCTCCCGGAAGAACTTCCGGTCGATCCGGTTGAGGATCCAGGGGTTGAGCCGGTTCAACCCGAAGGTGACCGCGAGGACGGCCGTGAGGAAGGCCGCGTGGACGAGCCGCCGGTCGGCCCCCGGAAGGAGCCGCTCCGCCGCCGGCCCGACATAGAACGTGAAGAGGGCGAAGAGGACGGCGCTCTCCAGCAGGAGGAACCCCCGGGATGCCAGCAGGTGCCGGATCCCCCCCCGCAGGATCAGGCGGATCCCGAGGAGGCGGTGCCGCAGGGCCGCGTAGAGGAAGGCGAGGGGCATCATCCCCATGAGGAGGATGACCACGGCCGTCATGGCCAGCGAGGGGGTGCGGTTGAAGAAGTAGCGCGTGACGGTGCTGGAGAGGAAGGCCCCCAGGGACACCAGGGACCCGGCCCACAGCACCGCCATCCGCCGCCGCTCCGTCCGGCCCGAGGCCCGGAAGGTGTTGAGGGTCAGGGAGAGGAGGCCGAGGAAGGGCGTGAGCAGGAAGAAGCGGAACATCACCACCTGGAAATTGGAAAGGAACGCCGACCAGGCCGGGTCGAGGCGCATTCCCGTGAACTCCAGGACGAACACGACGCGGGAGAGCCCGTAGGCCAGGCTCAGGCCCAGGATCGTCGGAAGGATGAAGGGAAGCCGCCGGTGCAGGGGGGAGGGCTCGGGGAACTCGAAGAAGAACCGGAGCATCAGGTAGAAGGGGAAGATGGACACGAGGTGGCGGTAGACGAGGGCGAAGGCCATCCACGCCGGGGGGAGCGTGCTGAAGGTGAAGAAGATGAACGCGGGCACGGTGTAGAAGATCAGGCAGGCCAGCCAGGCGTGGGGGTTGCCCGCCTGCTGAAAACCGAAGAGGAAGGCCGCGAACATGAAGCCCAGGGGGACCAGCTCGAAGATCAGGAAGACCCCCAGCCTCGCCCGCCAGCCGAATGCCGCCTCGGGCACGGACGGGAGCCGGAGCAGGCGCCGGCCGGGGGAGGGGCCGTCCTCGCGGTCCACCACCATGAACAGCGGCTGCCCGCGGACCCAGGCGGAGAGGTCCGCCTGGTACTCGGCCAGGGTCCGGTAGGGGGTGAGGCCGGCCAAATCGGCGGGCAGGGAGGCGGATACCCGGACGACCCGGTCGCCGACCCGGACCGGCGAGCCGGCGGACGCGTCCGCGTCCCCGAAGAAGCGCATGTCCCGAACCGCGGACACGATGACGCCCCCGCCGCTGTAGATCGGCATCACGCCCGACAGGGTCTCGGCCATGAAGCGTTCGGAGAAGAAGATCTGGCCGATGATCAGGGCGTGGTAGACGACGGCCAGCGCGAGCAGCAGGCAGAGTATCGTTCGTCGTCTGTCCATCCTGCCTTCCCCCCTCACTGCGCCACCCGCAAAGGCCAGTCCTCCGGCAGCTCGAGGAGGAACATCTCCACCTGGTCGGTCCCGGAGCGCCCCCAGTTGGTGGTGAAGAGGACCCGGGTGAAGTTCCGGTTGACCGAGGCCTGGGGCTCGGCCCAGTAGTCGTGCTCCTGGGCCGGGTCCACCCGCGAGCGGGTGTGCGCCAGCCGCACCACGCGCCCGCCGGCCGCCAGCTCCATGGCGAAGACCACGTCGTCCATCCAGGTGAACGCCGTGGGGTACCCCCCCGAGGAGGTGGAGACCACCACCCACCCCGGGCGATCGAAAGCCCGCCCGGAAACGTGGAACCCCAGGGGCGTGTGGCTGAAGTCGATGGGGTGCAGGTCCGTCACCGCCCCCGTGCCCAGGTCCAGCATGGCCAGGTGGTCGGTGCGCGTGTCCTGGTAGACGAAGACCTCCCGCCCCTGGGCGTCCAGGGCGAAGTCCCCGTGCCCGGCCACGGGGATCGGCCCGCTCCCCTGGGTCAGGGCGCGGTTGTAGACCATGAAGCCGCACGGCGACGCGTAGGTCCCGGTCTGCCCCCCGGGGCAGTCGGGCTCGAGATAGGCCACGACGTAGTTGCCCAGGGGGCTGATGCTGACGTTGTCGGCGTCAAAGCCCGCCGGGAGGCTGCGCACGGCGGTGACCGCGTCCGCCTGCCGGTCGTAGACCAGGAGGGCCACCGCCTCCCAGTTGCCGTTTTCCGCCATCAGCCCCCAGTAGCGGCCGTCCCGGGAGGGGCTCCCCTCGTACCGGGTCCAGACGGTCTGGACGTCCTGCCCGGCAAAGTCGGCGGCGAAGTCGTGCACGAGGGACACCTGCCCCGTCCGGACGTTCAAACGGTTCAGGCACGTGCCCTCGCAGCTGTAGAGGACGTCGGGGTCCGCCGCGTCCCAGCGGGGGTCGACCCCGGGCAGTTCCACCCGCTTGACCCGCCGGAGCGTCCGGGCGTCGTAGAGGTACCAGGTCCCGGCGGTGGTCCGCACCAGGATCCGGCTCTCGTCGGCGTTGAAGGACTGGACGCGGGAGTACTCGTTCTTGAGCCCCCCCGCGGTGTCGCCGGCGTCCAGGTCGGCGGCCCGGTCGGTGACCCGCACCGTACAGAAACCGAAGACGGGGTCCCGGAAGGGGGCCCGGGGGGCGGGCTCGGGAAGGGCGGGCGCCGGGTACACCGCGAGATCGGTGACGACGGGGGGCTGCGGGTCCTCGCAGAGCGCGGCGCGTTCGCGCCCGGCCAGCCGGAGGGCCTCCACCGCGGCGTCCCCGGGGCCCAGGGAGCCCGAGCCGTCCCAGTCGCCGCCGTCGGGGAGAGCGCACGGCGGGGTCCCCGCGGTGAAGTTGCCCCCGAGGGTGTGCAGGAGGACCAGGAGGTCCACGACGTCGAAGCGCCCGTTGCCGTCGAGGTCTCCCATGAGGGACGCGTTGAAGGTGGCCGGGGGCCGGGGGCAACCCTTCCCCTGCCCCGCCGCGCAGGGGGCGGGCGGGGAGGGAACGGGCCCTTTTCCCGCACCCGCCGCGGCGGCGGAAAGGGCCAGGGTCGGCACGAGCAGCAGGATCGCCACGGCCGGTTTGCGTCGCATACGACCTCCCGCGGATACCGTCTTGGGACGATTGTATCCCGGGCCCCCGGCGGCCGCAACGGTGGAATCACTGGAACCACGGAATCGGCAGAATACGCAGAGGCTGCAGACCGGAGTTCCCCGGTGCGTGCCCGGGGGGCGGAGATCAGGGGGTCCCGGCGAAGCGCACCACGCCGAACACCTCGTCCGCCCGCGTCTCCAGGGCGAAGGCGGGGTAGAGCCAGAGGGCCCCCGCGGGGGTTTCCTCCACCGCGTCGGGCTCCCCGAAGGTCTCCCGCGCCCGGGACACCGGCATCCTCTCCCGCAGCTCGCCCTCCACGAGCTCCAGGACGAAGTCCAGCTCGAGGGCGCGGACGCCCTTCCCGCGGTAGACGGCGCCGGAGAAGGTCCCGAGGTCGAAAGCGGTCCGTTCCAGGGCCTTGAGCGCCTTCTCCACGGCGGGGGTGATCTTCCCCGGCGGGAAGGCCGCGGACGCCGGCGGGGCCGTGGCCTTCCGGGCCGCGGGCGCGGCGTCGGGCGCCTCCGGGTCCAGCCGGCGGCGCACCACCGCGGCGTAGTGCCCCCGGGGCTCGAGCTGGAGGAAAGCCTCCCAGGCCTCCCGGGCCGAGGCTGCCCGGCCGCGCTCCGCCAGGATCGTGCCCAGGTTGTAGGGGACGTCGGCCCGGCCGGGGAAACGTCCGGCGACGGCCTTGAGGAGGGCGACGGCGTTGTCGCCGGTGTCGATCCCGCTCTCCCGCCCGTAGAGGTACAGCGCCACCGCCTTGCCGACCTGGAGGTCCGCGTCGGCGGAAAGCCCGGGGGGCGCCTCCTCCACCGCGGCCAGGGCCCGGGCGGCGCGCCCACGGAGGACCAGCGCCGCGCAGAGGTTCACCCGGGCCGGAACGTGCCAGGGGTCGAGCTGCACGGCCTGCTCCAGGTACCGGATGGCCGGGTCCAGGTGGGCGGTGACCGCCGGGGAGTCCCGGACGTCCGGGGCCGCCGGCGCCCGGAACCGCAGCCGTTCCGCCAGGGTGGCCTGGTCGAGCCGCACGGGGAGGCGGAACCGGGCCGCCAGGTCGACGTCCTGCCGCGCCAGGGCCCGAACGGCGAGCTGGTAGTGACACAGGCCCAGGTCGTTGTAGACCTCCCGGCTCGGGAAGCGCTGGAGAAAGCGCTGGAGGAAGAGGATGGCGTCGTGGTAGCGCCCCAGCTGGTAGAGGCGGACCCCGAAGTGGAAGAAGTCCAGTTCCCGGACCACGCCCTGGAGCTGGCTGCGCAGGAAGGTTTCCCGGTCGGCGGGCCGCGGGTGAGTCCGGTCGTCGAACAGGGCGCGCTCGGTGACCTGGGCCGCCCACTTGGCGAAGAAGCTGGAGCCCGGGGTCATCACCGCCGCCGGGTCGTACCCCGCCATGGCCATGTAGAGCATCCCGTAGGCGTCGGCCTGCAGCTCCTTCACCCGGAGGCCGTCCCGGGCCTGGGCGGAATCGCCCCCCGCGCCGGCCAGGAGCCGGACCAGCCGCGTCCGGGACTCCGCGTCCCCGGGGGCCTCCCGAAGGGCCATGAAGGCGGAGCGGTGCCAGAAATCGTCCTTGGCCAGGTGGGCCAGCTCGTGCCCCAGGAGGAAGGCGAGGCAGGCGTCGCCCTGCTCCGGGGTCACGTCCCGGTAGCAGAGGTGGAGCCCGCCCCGGGTGAGGACGATGCTGCCGTCGGGCAGGGCCACCACGCAGGGGTCGCCGTCGCCCCGGATCAGCACGAGGCGGGGCAGCCGGTTGGACTTCCGGTCGGCCGCCGCACAGACCCGGGTGAAGACCGAGGCGGCGCGGGCGGCCAGGGGTTCCGCCTCGGGGTCCACGACCCCGAACTGCTGGACCCACCAGCCCGCGTACTGGTCGGGGCTCTCGTCCTGGCCCCGCAACGCCCCGGCGGCGAGGGCCCCCAGCAGGAGCAGCCAGGCAAATCGCACGTATCTTCCCGTCTTCATCATGTCTGCCATCCCCACAATAAAGTAACCCGAACCACACGAAGAAGGAATTCAGAATTCAGAATCCAGAATCCAGAATCTAAATTCGGAATTCAGCCGGTAAAGGCGATCCTCCGTACCCTTAGGCCACAATTCCGGCGATCCGGCTTTCTTTGCGCGCTTTGCGCCTTGGCGAGATCCAGATCCGGATCGCCTCTCGCCAAGTCGCTGTAAGTCCCAACCCGGATAAACCGGAGAGAAACCACGGATGAACACGGATGAACACGGATCATCCGGACGCTCCAGAAAAAAACAGGCGGTTGTTACCTCTCGCAAAGGCGCAAAGACGCCAAGCCTCGCAAAGCCGGAAGCGGAAAAGGGGGATTCCTTTGCGAGGCTTTGCGTCCTGGCGCCTTTGCGAGAGACCGGATCCGTCGATTCCGGACCCGGATCGGCACAAACGGGGCATTTTAGCCCCGGGGCATGCCGGACGACGCTGCCGGGATTCCCTCCTCCGTCCCCGCATCGGGTTTCCCCGCTCTGAAAGCGGTGGGAGCCCACCGACGATCTCAAATCGTGCGCATTTTGCCAAAGATCTTGCTTCGCAGGGCCTACAGCCTACAGCCTATAGCCTACAGCCTACCATCAGCTGCCCCCCTGGACAACCAGCCTCAGGTCCTTCAGCTGCTTCTCCAGGCGACGCCAGTCGGTCTCGGATTCAAAACCGCCCTCCAGGGACGTCCGGATGGCTTCCAGCGTCTTCACCGCCCCCGGCGGGAGGCGGGGGATGACCACCCCCGTCTCCAGCGAGACCGGCAGGCCGGGCCCGAAGAACACCCGGTCCCGGGTCGCCACGGCCAGGAGGCCTCCCCGGACCCAGAAACCCAGCCGGCACAGGGGCTCTTCCGCCGGCCCGAGGGCACGGCCGACGGCCTCGAGCCGGGCGCCCAGCCGCGCGGGGCTCTTCTCCGCAACCAGCGCCGAGAGGGCTTCCCGAAGCGATTCGGCATTCGTCAGGACGGACACCGCCGGTTCGAGCCGCTCCCGGATCTGCCCCGCCGCCGCCGTCGCCCCCGACCGCCGGGCGAGGGCCAGGTCCACCAGGCCGTCCCCGATCCGGGCGGCGGCGCGCTCTCGGGTGATCCCCCCCCCGAAGGCGAACCCCGCGGCGCCGGACGGCTCGCCGGTTTCGGGTGCCGGCCCGGTTTTCCCGGCGGGCCCCGTCGCCAGCCGCGCCAGGGTGTCGGCGTAAAACCCCGCCGGCCCCGGCGCCGCCGGTTCCCGTTCCGCCGGGGACGATCCGGGGGTGGGAGGGAGGGCCGGAGGCAGGGCCGAATGACTCAGGTCCGGCGCCGCGGGTTTCGCCGCGGCCAGGGGGGCCGGCGTCACGGGTGCGGGAACCGTCCCGGGGCCGAACCAGCGAACGCCCAGCCAGGCCGCGCCGGCCAGGAGGGCGGCCGCCGCCAGGACCCGGCGGGCGTTGAAACGCCGCCGCGCACCCGGGAAGGCCACGACCGGCGAGGGCAGGGACCCCGCCGCCTCCGCCGAAAACCGGACCGTCTCGCTCACCACCTCCCGGCAGCGCCCGCAGTCCGCCAGGTGGCCCGTCACCGCCCGCCGTTCCCGCCCGCGAAGGCAGCCGTCCACGAAGGCGGCCAGCGTTTCCGTCGAAGGGCACTCCGATTTGTCGCTCATGGCTCCCCCTTTCCCGGGTTGACCCGCCACCCTGGCGGTCCCGCCGTCCCGTTCACCCCCTCTGACGGACCTGACGGGGGTTTTCCCCCCCGGCCGCGAAAGATTTCCATGGAAAACGGGGACTCCGGGAAGGCCAGTACGGCGGCGGAGGCGTCCGGCCCGATCCCCCCCGCCGCCAGCGCCCGCCGGAGCCGGGCCAGGATCTTCTCGAACCGCCGGTAAAGCGGCCGGGGCTCGCGCCCGAGGACCCGGGCGACGTCCACCACGGGGAGCCCGTCGCCGTAACGCAGGCGGACCGCCAGCCGGTCCTCGGCCCGCAAGGCGTCCACCGCCCGGTCGAGGACCTGCGAGAGCCGGCGCGCCCCGGGCCGGGCCTCCACCGCCTGCAGGGCGTCCTCCGCCGTGGATTCCACGGGGATGTTCCCGGCCGCCTCCGGGTCGAGAGCGGACAGCTCGGGCCGTCGGGGCGCGCGCGGGGCACACAGGTCATCGAGTTCCTTCCCGGCCGGCGCCGGGCGCCCTTCGCCGGCGAGGATGGTCAGGGCCTCCTCCCGGGAGCGGCCGTCGCGATGGACCAGTTCCTCGAGGCGGACCGCGTCCTCGCCCAGGGCGGACGCCCGGGCCGAGGGCCGCCACCGCCCCTGGAGCCGGTCCCGGTAGTCCAGGGCGAAGTGCTGGACCACCGCGACGAGGTAGGTGGACAGGCTGCTCCGCCCCTCGAACCGGCGGAGCACCCGGTAGTCGTCCTCGACGAGCTTGAGGTTCACCTCCGCGGAGAACTCCTCCGCCATCTCGGCGGAAAACCGCTGCCGCCGGCAGACGAAGGCCACCGCCCGCTCGACGAGGGGCAGGTTGTCCAGGAGGAGGCGTTCGCATTCGCTGCTCACCGGGCCCCGCCCTCCCCCCGTGAAGTGCCTTTCACGCCGGTCGGCGCCGGCCCGGACCGGACGACGCCCGGGGACGCCGGGGCGGGACCGGTCGGGACGGTCGCCGTCGCCGCTCCGGCACGCGGGACCCCGGGGGTCTCCGGGGCGCCTGTCACCGCGGGGCGAAGGGGCGGGTCCGAGGGGCGCGGGAGCCCCTTCGCCGGGGAGACGGTCAACGCCCCCGACCCGACCCGCGGGAGCAACCCCGTCACCGCCCGTTGTTCGATCCCCATCGCCCCTCCCGGAAAACCCGCGTCTCCCGTTCATTATAGTACAGGATGCGTGACCCCGCCCGCGGTTGTATCGCTCCCCGCTCTTTCCCTCCCGGCTTGTCCGCAGGCGCTTCAGCGGTCTTCCCTCGCGGGCTTTGCGCCTTGGCGAGATCACGATCCGGTTTCTTTGCGGGCTTTGCGCCTTGGCGAGATCACGATCCGGTTTCTTTGCGGGCTTTGCGCCTTGGCGAGATCACGATCCGGTTTCTTTGCGGGCTTTGCGCCTTGGCGAGATCACGATCCGGTTTCTTCGCGGGCTTTGCGCCTTGGCGAGGGGCGATCCGGATCCCGACCTCGCGAAGGCGCAAGGCACGCAAAGAAAAACGGGTCGCCAGGGGGCACGAAAGCCGGCCTTCACCGGGCCGCGCCGCCTCCGGGGCGCGAGACCGCCGGAACCGGGCCCCCCGGGCTCAGGGGTGCACGAGGCCCCGCCACCCGCCGGCG
The DNA here is from genome assembly GCA_018001935.1 of Acidobacteriota bacterium. NCBI lineage: Bacteria > Pseudomonadati > Acidobacteriota > Acidobacteriota bacterium. The sequence goes on along the minus strand of JAGNHB010000037.1, from coordinate 6,526 downwards.
CCCCAGAGGATGACGAGGGTGACCAGGGCCCAGGCGGCGGCGTTGAGGATCATCCCCGCGTCGCGGGTGATCAGCTCGGTGGGGTCGCCCTCCTCGTTGTGGAAGAGGAGGTAGAGGTAGCGGAAGATCCCGTAGGCCACGAAGGGGACGGTGTAGATGAGCTTGTCGGTGGCGTAGCGCTGGACGACCACCGGGTCGAGGCAGAACATGGAGTAGGCCACGATGGTGAGGGTCCCCGTGGCCACGATGATCTGGTCCAGGAGGCGGGGGTCGTACTTTTCCAGGACCCGGCGGTGCCGGCTGCGAACGTCCGGGGGGACCCCGCTCTCCTCGCCCTGGAAGCGGACCACCTCGTTGCGCCGCTTCCCGAAGCCCAGGAAGAGGGAGAGAAAGAAGGTGATGACGATGATCCAGCCGGTGACGGGGACGTCCACGGCAAAGGCGCCGGCGATGACCCGGAGCACGAACCCCACCGCGATGCAGAAGGCGTCGATGATGGGGATGTCCTTCCCCCGCCAGGAGTAGAAGAGGTTCAGAAGGACGTAGCCGCCCAGGACCGCGCCGACGGGGAGGAGCTTCGCCGGCGGGGCGGGGAGCCGGGTGAGGGCGTGCAGGAGGGCGGCCGCCGCCGCCAGGCACAGGGCCGCCACCGCCAGGGCCTCCCGGGGGGACATCGTGCCCGCGGCCAGGGGGCGGCTTTTTTTCCGGGGGTGGAGGCGGTCGGCTTCCCGGTCCCGGAGGTCGTTCAGGATGTAGACGACGCTGGAGGTCCCGCAGAAGGCCAGGAAGACGAGGGCCGCCTGGAAGCCCCCGACCCCCGCCAGCTTGCCGGTGAAGAAGCCCGCGGCGAAGACGAAGAGGTTCTTGACCCACTGGCGGGGCCGGAGAATCCGGACGGCGTCGCGAAGCGTGATCATGGCCTGTCCTCGTCCTGGTCTTTCGGGCTCGGCGGCCGCGTCCGGCGCACTCGCCCGGGGCCGGTGCCCTATCCCCGCCGGCCGGCGGTCCGGCCGGTCGCGCTTTCCCGGGCCGCGCACGCTCGCGCCGGCCCCCGCTCACCGGAAGCGGCCGGACGACCGCCGGCACCCTCCCCCGAACCCGCGAAATCCGCCCGATTATACCCCACTCCCCCCCGACCGCCCACAGGATTCTGCCGGCGCCGCCCCGTCCGCGGTTATCGTGCGCCGGCCCCGGACCCCGTGCCGCCAGGAGGGTCACCGGATGGATGAACGCAAGGTCGCCAGGGCGCAAAGACCGATGCGGCGCCACAAGGTGGCGCCGCCCTCCAGGGCGGCGGTCAAACATGATGCGTTCGTAAAAAGTTTTTTCTCTCACAGAGGCACGGAGGCACAGAGAAATGCAAATCGTATTTAATAGAATCAACAATCCTTACGATTCTTCTCCGTGCCTCCGTGCCTCCGTGAGATCAAAAATCCGGACTTCTTGCGAGGGCATCAAGGTTATCCCTTTGTAAAAAATCGGTTTCGGGGGGGTCGCAGCCGGGGAATCAGGGAATCCCCCGTCACGAAATCCCGACGAAGGTCGCGGGGCGGCGTGAAATCCAGGGCATGCCCCTTTGCGAGGCTTTGCGGCCTGGTGCCTTTGCGCGGGCTGACCCCGGGTACGGCGCTCCGCGGATTTTTCACCGCCCCGGGCCGCCCGCCTTGACGCGACGCGCATTCTCGGGTATCTTGGGTTCGCTTCCCCCCGGGCCTCCCCAACGGCCGGAGCGGGCAATCCGCGAACACCGCGAGGACGCATGCCGACGCGAACGGTCATCATCAACATCCACGGGAGCCTCCCCTCCGACACGCGCCCCACGGTGGGCAACGGCCTGCGCGCCCGGGCCCTGGGCGACGCCCTCGCCGCCCGGGGAACCGCGGTCAGCTACCTCGCCCACCGGCAGTTTTACGCCGAAGAGACCCCGCCGCCCGGCGTCACCCTCTTCGACACCGACCTCGACTTCCGGCGCGCGGTGGAGACGGCCGCCCCCGACCTGCTGGTCTGCGTCCAGGGGGAAGGGCTGGAGTACCTGCCGGAAGAGGGGTTCCCCGTCCCCGTCCTCGCCGACTGGATCGCCCCCCGGATGCTGGAGTTCGCCTTCCAGGGCCTCCCCCTGGAGAAGTGGCTCCCCTGGTGGGTCGCGGCGGCCCGCAAGGCGGACTACCACGCCTGCTGCACGGAACGGCAGCGGGCCTACCTGAGCTTTCTCCTGCAGCTGGCGGGCATCCCCCTCGAGCCGGACCGCACCCTGCGGGTGCCCCTGGCGGCCGGGACCGTCGCCCCGCCCCGCCCCCCGCGCGGGCCCGAGCCCGTCTTCGTGGCCGGGGGGGTGTCGTGGCCCTGGATCCGGTCGGAGCGCTTCCTCCGCCTCCTGCTGGAGGAGATGGACGCGGCCGGCCGGGGTCACCTCCACGTCTTCGGCGGCACCTACCTCTTCGGCACCGACGCGAACGCCTACCGGGACCCCACGCGGGCGCTCCCGTCCTCGGCGCGGCTGACGGCCCACGGGATGGTCCCCTACCCGGAACTGCTGGAGGCCTACGCGGCCGCCGACGTCGCCCTGGACCTCTTCGAGGAGAACGCCGAGCGGCGCCTCGCCCTCTCCTTCCGCGAAATGGACTACCTCCGCTGCGGCGTGCCCCTCGTCTGCCCCGCGTTCTCCGAGATCGCCGGCGAGGTGGCGAAGGCCAGGGCCGGCTGGGTCCTGGCCGACCTCTCGGACCACGCCGTCCGCGCGGTCTTCCGGAAAATCCTCTCGAAGCACCCGCTGCCGGAGTCCTTCTCGCAGGCCGCCCGCGGGATCGCCGCGGGGCCCCACGCCCCCGACCGCGTCGCGGAACCGATCCGGGCCCTCCTGGACCAGGGCCCGTCCAAGGCCGCCTACGGTCCCGCCCTCTTCCAGTCGGCCCTCCTCTGGTCCGAGCACGCCCGCCTGGAACTGGAACGTCTCTCCGCCCGCCTCCGCGCCGCGGAGGAGGAGAACCGCAAGTTCCGGGGCGAGCTGCAAACCTACCGAGCCCTCGTGGAGGAGAAGGAGGCCGGCCTGCTGCGCTCCGCGGGTTCAATGGAGGAACTCCGCCGCTACGCCGACGACAAGGAACAGCGCTTGGCCGAAGCGCTCCGGATGACGTCGGAGAAAGACCAGGCCCTCGGCTGGCAGCGTTCTGAAATCGCCCACTTCGAGAACGCCCTCGCACGGGTGGACGAACGCATCGCGGAGGTGTGGGCGCAGTACCGCCGAAAGGAGGAGGAGTGCGCCCGCAAGTATGCGGAGTGGGACGAGGAGCACCGGAAATCGATCGCTTGGTGGGAGGCGGAGGCCGCCCGCCGGGAAGCGGCTTGGCTGGCGGAACGCGAAGGCCTCAACGCCGCATGGGAAGCCGAGCGGACCCGACTGAAGTCCGAGCGCGAGCACATCGAATCCGAGCGCATCGCGGTGTTATCCGACCTGGAGAGAGAGCGCGTCGAGTCCCGGGCCGCGCTGACCCGTCTCGAAGACGAGAAGCGCTCCCTGGAAACCGCGCTCAACACCATCCGCAACAAACTCCCCTACCAGATCTACCGGAAGCTCACGGGGAAACCGTGAGCCTCGGGGACCGCGCTCCCTCCCGTCACCCCGCGTGACCCGGTCGTCCCTGGAACCTCCCAGCAGAAGACGGCTTCAGTGCCAACCATCCGAGCGCGGGAGCCAAACGGGAGTTCCGAGGGCTCCTGCACCTCCCGGAAGTGAATCCCCGCCTCGGTAAGACGCACCCTCAGACTCCGAAACCACCCGAAGTGGATGACCACCGGCTGCCTTTTCAGGTTTATCCGTTCCAGTTGTCTGCCGATTTTCCGGGATTCCACCAGGGCTCCCCGGAGATTCGCCGCGGAAACCAGCCCAACGTTCAAGGATAAAACGGCCAGGAGGACGAAGGCAAACCGACGAGCCCATCCGCCCGCCATCAGGGCGGCCCCGGCCACGACGCAGGGAAGGAGCCAGGCCTGAGGAGCGTAACGGGCCCACCAGGCCTCCGGGTTGACGAAGAGGGTGGCCAGGATGACCGCGAGCAGGGGAATGCTGCCTCCGGCAATCCGGGGATGGGTCCAGAAAAGCCAAGCCAGAAGCAGGGAGGCCAGGATCAATGCCCCGCCGAAAAAGGGCCCCCACCCGGCCACGCGGACCTGGTAGCCGGTCCGGAACTCGGCCACTTCAACCCAGGACACGGAAAAGGGAAGTTTGGCATGGCTTGAACGGGGTGTCATGGCATCCTCCGAGACCGCAAACACCGACCGGAAAAGGCGGTGGGCCGGTGAGAGGTTCTGGAAGTCCGCGGGCCGGTCCTTCACACTGAAGACCTTCTCGTAATAGGCCTCGGGTCCGGCCATCGGGTGGAGGGGGTGCCCGTTTCGCAACGCGTTGGTCACGTAGGGGTTGTATCCAAAAAAGAGAAGCGAAAGGCCGGCGACGCCTACACAGAAGAGGGCGAGCCGGGCCGTTTCGTGGAAGGACCGGGAAATCACCAGGCGGTGAATCAGCAGGCCGGCCACGAGCAGGCCGGTGTAGGCGATCCCCGTGAACTTCAGGTTCACGAGGAGGGGCAGACTGCATCCGGAGAGGGCGACCGCCCAGGGTCCGCCACCCTTCCCGCGGGCGAGAACCAGCAAGGACACGGCGAGGGAAACGAAGAGGGACATGAGCTGGCCGTCTTGATAGTAGGTGAAGGCCTGGCAGGCGGTGACCGGGGTCCAGCTGACGAGGGCCGCCAACCAGACGGAAACCCCTTTGGGCCACTTCCTCATGGAAAGGAAAAAGGCGAGCGCCGCGCAGAAAGCCCCGGCCAGAAGGAGCCAGTTCACCGTTTTACCGGCCTCGATCCGACCGGTGGCGACATAGATCACCGCCTCCGCGATCCAGGAGGCCTTCGGGAAATGCTGCAGTTGCATCGTGTGCGCGTTCGGCTGAGACGGGCACACCTGTCGGAAGGGGTTCCAGCCTTCCGCCAGACGAATTACCGCCTCCTGATGGTAGGCCTGACCATCCCAAGAGCAGTCGTAAACCCTCTCGGATCCGGCAACCGACAGGAGGAGAATCCCGGCGAAACCGGCACACGCCGTCCCAAAGCGGCGGAGATGCACTTTGGGTCGCCGTCTGCCGGGAAGCCACCAGGCGGCGACCGGGGTCAACCCCAGGGCCAGCCAGAAATGCCAGGGTGAGAGGGGAATCCCCAGAACATAACCTGTTGTGCCCAGCCCAAAGAGAAGGAAGACGAAACCCGTGGCCATCAGACCGGCGATCCGGCAAACGTCTTCAAACCCCGAACCGGGGTCAGCGAGGTCCCCAGAGTCGAAGGAGCACCCACCTCCATGGGGTGGGGCCGTGGGGCCTTTCCGAATGGGTGATCCAGCCTCGCCCGTGGCCGGTCCCTCCCGTCGCCCCGACGTCAACGGTGCGGTCACCTCGCTGATGTCCATGATCACTTCTCGTCAGACCCGCGTTTCAAAGGAGATCAGCTTTTCTATCCGATCCCGGGTCAAGGAAAGGTGGACCAGCCTTCTTGAAGTAACCGTCACCGATTATTTCGCCGTTTTCTCCTTGGCGGACGATGCCGGGGGAGCCGCAACCGGTGCAACTTTGGGCGGATTGAGGGCGATCAGCCGGAAGTTGGCTGCAAGGTTCCGATCGCCGATCAGCTTGACTTCGGAGAATCCCAGCGTGAAACGGTTTTGGCCTTGGGTCAGGGCGTCCGCGGGTACGGGAAGGGTATACGGGGTCGACCGCCCATCCATGGTCACGGTCTGTGCAAGGGGCTTCCCGTTGACGCTGATGGTGATGGTCTGCTTGGCGATCTCCTTGGGCTTCCACCCGATCAGCACCAGTTCGCCGCCTTTTTCGGGTTCGTCCACCCAGAAACGGAAGGAGGCTTTCTCCTCCACGGCCCAGATGATCTTGTTCCCTTCGGTACCCTCGGTGACGGGGGCCCACCCCTCGAGCACCAGGTACTTGGCCTGGGGCGCCCACTCCTCGGCCGTGTTGAGCACGTTGGCAATGATAGGTGGCTTCTGGTCTTCCGTGGCCGGGGCGGTTGTGGCGGTGGTCGCCTTGCCCTCGGTCTCGGCAGGGAGGTCTGTCACCGTCAACTGGTCGTCAGTCTGCTTGCGGCAGCCCGTGGCCAGGGAAAGGGTCAACGCCAGCAGCGCTGTCAGAACCATCCATTTGCGGGAATTGGTTTTCATCGGACTTCCTCCATTTTTTTCGTTTCTGCGGGAATGACCCGCATCAAGCAGGCCGGAACCGCGAACCCCGGATGTCTTGCGGACCGACATGCGAAACGGTTATTATGGGCGGATCCGCCGATTGTGTCAAGAACCTTGAGTCGCTCCTCTCCAAACCCTGTGAGCCCCGGTGTGCAACCTCCAGCACTTTCGCAAGGGAAAAAGTTGGCATGATCTAACCCCGCCCTGATCGGGCTATCAGCTCGCGGAACGCCCGGGGTCACCTCACAAATCATTCTTGCAATATCAAGTTCCCTCTTGACTAGCC
>JAGNHB010000036.1 GCA_018001935.1 Acidobacteriota bacterium | reverse complement strand
CGGCGGAGCTGGCGCCGATCCTGGAGCGGCTGTCGCTGGACGCGGCGGAGTGGCTGGCGTCGGTGCGGGGCTACGACCGCCGGTTCCGCCGGGTGGTGGGCTGCGCCGGCCGCCTCGCGGAGCTGGCTCGCGCCGCCGGCCTCAAGTGGTTCCAGGGCGTCGCCGCCTGCCGACGACTCTTCCTCCCCGCCCGGACGTAGAACGCCGCAAGGGCAACACGGATGGACTCGGGGACACCCGAAAATGAAGCGGGAAAGTGGCTGTAAAACCTTGGGTTGAACCATCGCCCGGAGGGCGATGGTACTCATTGCGGGGTCATCAGCACTGACAAGTTCGCAACAGGTGGGAAACGACCGAGAACAGGGCCGTAACTCCTTTTTTTATTATCACCCGGCGGTCGATGCCACTTGTTTCGAGGCCGTCTGTATCCAACGGTTCTTCAGCCTTCGGATGACCGGTTGATCCGGTCGACAACCCCGAGAATGCAGGTATCGACAGGAACTTCTTCGGGTTCAAAGGGGAAGGCCGCCTCCCGCGCCGAAACGAAGAAGACCGTTTCCCCCGCGCCGACGCCGGCCACATCCAGAGCGGCAAAAGCCTCGCCTTTCATTTGACCGTCCGAACCGATCTCCCTGATCAGGAGGATCCGCTTCCCGGTCAGGGAGGGGTCTTTAACCGTGGCAACCACGTTGCCGACAACCTTGGCGATGCGCATCTGACCTCCTGGCCGGTCCATCGTCACCTGCAGGCCGACCCAGTTCAAGCCAAGCCGCAACCAACCACAGGACACTCAGTCATCCCAAGAGGTGAGTGCCTTCTGGACACTCATCTCTCTCACTGGTTTGAGTGTCCTTTTCCGCCAGCCTGGAACCAGGGCTCTCCCTGCGGATCAGTCGAGGAGATGGTTAACCAGCCCGTCCTTCAACTTGGGTTCGAACCAGGTCGATTTCGGGGGCATGATCTGACCGGCGTCCGCGATGGCCATCAACTCCGCCACACTGGTGTGGTGGAGGGCAAAGGCGACCGCCGCACGACCCTCATTCACCAGTCGCTCCAATTCACCAAGCCCCCGGATACCTCCGACGAAATCGATCCGCTTGTCCTTTCTCGGGTCACCGATCCCGAGTATGGGCGCAAGCAGATTGTCCTGAAGAATGCTCACGTCAAGGCTCCGAACCGGATCGGCGGCGTCGAAAGTCCCTTCCCGGGCGCTCAACCGATACCACCGCCCGCCAAGGTACATCCCGAAGCAGTGCGTCTTCCCGGGCTTCCCATGCTCAGCAGGCTCGACCGTGAACTTCTCTCCTACCTTGCCAATGAAGGCCCCGGGCTCCAAGCCGTTGAGATCCTTCACCACGCGGTTGTAATCCATGATGTAGAGTTGATCGTGCGGGAATATGATGGCGTAAAAAAAGTTATATTCTTCGTCCCCCCTGTGGCCCGGGTTGTTCTCTCTTCGCATCCGTCGGACCCGGCAAGCGGCGGCAGAGCGGTGATGGCCGTCGGCGACGTAAAGGGCAGGCATTTCTTTGAAAAGCTCCTGCACACGGCTGATCCAAACCGGATCGCTGACCACCCAGAAGGTGTGCCCGATTCCATCCGCGGAAATGAAATCATACGCCGGTTCGGCCTTCATGGCACTCTCCATCATCGCATCAAGCTCGGGTCGAGCGGCGTAGGTGAGGAAAACCGGTCCTGTCTGGGCATTGAGAATGTCCACGTGCCGGGTGCGGTCGTCCTCCTTGTCGGCGCGTGTCAACTCGTGCTTCTTGATGACACCGGACTCGTAGTCATCCACCGATGCACCTGCCGCAAGGCCAACCTGAACATGGTCGCCCATCCGCTGACGATAGACGTAAAAGCAGGGCGAAGGGTCCTGAAAGAAAATACCGTCCTCGAGATAACGCCGGAAGTTCTCCGCCCCCTTGCGGTAGACTCGCTCGTCGTAAAGAGAGATGGAAGGGTCCAGATCGATTTCCGGCTTCCCGACGTGAAGAAAAGACAAGGGATTCCCCTCCGCCATCCGCCGTGCTTCTTCGGAAGAGAGCACGTCATAGGGGGGAGCCGCCACGCGGTCCACGACTTCGGGCTTCGGGCGCATGCCGCGAAAAGGTCGGATGATGGCCATGGTCAAATTTCCTCCGTGGATTGGTCTTCAACAGTCGGCGGGACGCTGCCGGATCGCGCCGGAGCGGAAGTCTATAACCGTCCCCGCTCATTGTCAATTCTGAAAGAGCAAGGTTTCTCCTTGACTTTTGCTTCCCGCTCGAATAGCCTTGATTCGAGGTCGGGAAGCGAAATGTCGGAGAAAGCAAAGCAGTATCCATTCTGGCTGAAAACGGGAGAAGGGCTCCATTCGCTTGAGGAGCTGATGGAAGCCCTCTCCGACATGCCCGACAGCACCTATAACGATCACGTCAATCCCGCAAACAACGATTTTTCCAACTGGCTCAGGGACATCCTGGAACTCCAGTCAATGGCCGAAGCCATCCGCCACGCCCGTTCTCCCCTGGAGTGCCTTCGAATCATCCGTGAATCGCTTCAGCCCGGTCCGCGGCCGTACCGGAAATGGCACAAGGAGGACATCAGCCGCCTCAAGCGGCTCTTCCCCGCCAAGACGAACCAGGAGGTTGCCCGTTTGATGGGGCGGAGCCTGGTCAGCATTTCCTCCATGGCCTTCAAACTAGGCCTCCGGAAGCATCCCGAGTTCAAGGCCCAACTCGGAAGGCTCAGCATGTCGAGACGCTGGGGTGTCCCCCTCCGGCAAATGAAACGCCGTCGCCGGGCAAAACCCGAATCATCTTGAGGGTATCGTAACAGCCGGGAAGCAGCCCGAAACTGCTGACTTCCCCCTTTGTTCACACCATCGGCCAAGGTGGATGACTCGACGACGGGATACCCCTTTTCGCCGTCAAGTGACCCCGTATCTTCAATCGGCGGCAGCCCGGCTCAGGAGCACCAGATCGACTCCGTCCGGGTGCCCGTCGGAGTCGATGTCGTCGCAATCATGACCACAGGGAAGCTCGATCAGGTTGCCGGAGGCGTGGGCTCGCCAGAGCGCAAGGTCGATGGTGTTGACATGGCCGTCGAGGTTCAGGTCGTAGGCGGGGTCCACCGGCGTGTAAACGGTCACCGTCGGGGTGGCGCCCGATATCTCGCCCCCGTTGTTGACCGCCTTGAGCGAAAACGCATAGGGCCGGTCCATCCGCAGGCCGGTGACATCGTACAGGGTCCCCGTGACCTCCGCGATAATGGACGGGATGGGGCTGTTGTTGTTCTGGACAAGGTAGTGGTGGATATCCGGCTCAGGGTTCGCGTTCCACGCCAGGTGGATGGCGTAGGGCGACGTCGGGGTTGCCGTGAAACCCGTCGGCACGGAAGGAACTGCTGAGTCCCCCGCGGGCCCGGCCTCCGGGAGAGATCCGGCCGAAGCCCACGCCACCAGAACGACTGCCAGGATGCCTGCCCGCGTGACCCGCATGCTCACCTCCCCAACTGATGGGAAATCCTATCTTCCACCTTTACTCCTCTCCGAGAGTCTTGTCAAGGTCGGTCGAGACAATCCCGTCAAAAGCCCCCCCCTCTCCCGTCACCGTCACAGAACCAGACAGGACCGAGCGAAGGAAAACCCCGTCCAGGGCGTCCAAAACGTTGTTACCATCGGAATCCCCGCAAGAGGGGCACACGCAGGGGACTTCACCCGCCCGAAGGTTGCCCGACAGGGTCTGCAGCAGGACCACCAGGTCACCGCTGTCGACGACCCGGTTCCCGTCCAAATCCAAGCTGAGCCCGGTCACCGCCTCCTGGACCACCCCAACCGGCACCCCCTCCAGGCTCAGCACCACAGAACGGGATAGCTTGCCCACGTTCGGGTCCACTGCGAGCACGACGTCCGCCGGCCCGTTACCCGAGCTCGCAGCGGCATGAATCCAACCTGGCACACCTGTCACCATCCAGGGACACCCGCCGAAGGTGGAGACGAAAAACGACGTCTGCCCACCGGCGACACCCACGTCCAACCGCCCCGGGGCCGCCGTGTACGTGCACCCCTCGGCCATTCGCGGTTTGAGAGAAGCGTCCCCGATCAAAACCATCCCGTACCACCAGGGGGGAGTCTGCAGCGGGAAACGCCTCTGCACGGTGTTAAACCACGTCCGGAAGGCCTCGCCGAACACCTTCCCGGCCGACAGTGCACCGTAAAAGTGAGTGTCCTCCCACATCCCGCCGGTTTTGGTGCTCCCCCAGGCCAGAAGCCCGGATTGCGCGGGGTTGAAGGCGATCAACGATGCCAGGGAGTTCGGGGTGGCAAAGTCGGACCCGGAGCAGACGAAGAGCGAGTGAAACAAAGCCGGCGGGTCATCGGAAAGGTAATTCGGCGCCATGACGTAGTTGAAGAATGCGCCTCCGCCCTCGTAGAAACCGTGCCCCCCCGGGTAGCCGTGGGAGCGGAGAAGGACGAGTTCCCGTCCTTCCGGAAGACGGTTGACGCGATAGTCCGAGGCGGTGGTCAACTCCGCGTCCCAGACCCCGGCGACCTGGCCGGGGTAAATGGCCTCCAGCGTGGCGGCATCGTCGGGCCCCATGGAAGACCAGTCGTCGTCCACGTAGGCCAAGGCCTTTCGGGGCGGCGTCCAGCCCCCGGTCCGGTAGGCGTGGTTTTTCTGGAAGTAGGCGTCGAGAAGTTCCGCTTCCGTTCCGGCCAGGGACAGGTTCGCCGTCCGCATCCGGCAGACCCAGATTTCCAGGTCGAGGTTGCCCGCCCGGGTGTCGTAGCGGCCATTGCCCGCTTGGACCTGCCCGTCCTCCAGTGCGTCCGTCCACGTCCCGTCGAGATCCATGTAGAACACGTCGCAGGGGAAATCCTCGTACTCGCGGAACCCGTCCCCCCAATCCTCCATCATCTCGAATAACACGTAGGGGATTTCGCCGATCAAGACCGCCCCGGCCAAGGAGGCCGTTTCCTGGTAGAGCGCGCGGAGATGGTCCCGGAGTGCCTCAGCGCCGCCGGACTGGAAAGCGTAGACTACGGCTGAGAAGCCGGATTGGGAGATGTCGGCGAGGTATGCGTCCAGGCCCGTGGCCAAGGCCCCCTGCACATCCTGGTGGACCACCACGCAAATACGGGGCGGTGTCGCCACGCTTTCCCTGGACGCCGAGACGCAGGCCACGGCTTCCATCTCGAGGCTCCCTCCGAAACGGGGAACATCGTGGATCTCCCGTGGCAAGCCCAACGGGTGCATCCAGCGGGTCACCGCGGGGGGAATCCCGGCCGCCGCCGGACACGCCGAGCAAACCATGAAAACGATCCCCAGGACCGCAAGCCGTACCCTACCTGCCATAACCACTCTCCTTCGAGACGCTTTCATCCCCATCGGATATCCGAGACGAGGTCGTTTATAACACATCCAGGCATTTCCTCCAACCCTTCCCCAAAGCCCCCCGCCCCTGCGCCGAGATACAGGACACCCACTTTCCAGACCTTCGCCGAAGGGCCCTCATCCAGGCCCGAATCATCTGAGACCGAGTTCCCTCGACCGTCATGAACGGGTCCGAAACACCGCCTTGCCTGACGTGGTACAATGACGATTTACGTCCGGATGAACGGCAGGAAGGCCGCCCGGACCGGAGGTGAAGCATGAAACGGAAATCACCCGGGGTGGACCCCCTGTTCCTGATGGCCGAGCGCCAGGCTGTCGACTTCTCCCTCTTCCCGCCGGACGAGGCGGGGATCTCCCTGCTGGGCGTCCTGACGCCGGAGCAGATCGCGGCCCGGGTATCGGAACTGCGGACCCTGGACGTGGACGACTACGTTGCCGCCGCGGTCTACCCCTCCGAGGACGGCAACCGGCCGAGCGCCCGCTGGGTGATCCGGCGGCTGGGCGGGGAGGTCCTGCGGGAAATCGAGATGGGCCCCCTCTACGCCGCCGAGATGCTCCTGGGGCTGGGCGACGGGACCTTCCGACGCGTGGGTGTCCTCGCCCAGGAACGTCGGCGTCGGAGCGGGATCTGGATGAGCGAGCACCACCTGAAGGCGGTGGAGGTCATCCGCGGGTTCGCCGCGCGGGCCCTCCCCATCGTCACCTTCATGGACACGCCGGGCGCCGACGCCGGCGAGACGGCCAACCGCCACAACCAGGCGCACGCCATCTCCCGCCTCATCGCCGAGTTCGCCCAGCTCGACGTCCCGACGGTCGGGGTGATCCTGGGCAATGGCTACAGCGGGGGCGCCATCCCCCTGGCCACCACCAACGTCCTCCTCTGCGTGCGGGACGGTGTGTTCAACACCATCCAGCCCCGCGGCCTGGCCGGGATCGCCCGCAAGTACGACCTCTCCTGGCAGGAGTGCGCGAAGTACGTGGGCGTGAGCAGTTACGAACTGCACCACGACGGCTTCCTGGACGGGATCATCGACTTCGTCCCCGGCGAGGTGGACAAGGTCTCCAACCTGCTCGCCGCTGTCGGCAGTGCCGTCCGCGCCGTGGAGAAGGCCGCGGAGCGCTTCGTGGCCACCACGCCCGAGGTCTTCGAACACTACCGCGGCACCGTGACACGCTACCTTCAGCCGTCGGAATCGCTCCGGAAGCTCCAAAAGGCCCCCCTCTCCCTCCTGGACAACCCCACCGAGCAGCCCAACGTCTTCGGCTGTGCCTTCCGTCACCTGCGCTACCTGGGGCTGCGACGGCGCATCAAGTCCACGACCCGGGAGCAGTACGGGCGCCTGAGCGAGGCCGACCTCCCGAGGGGCGACCTCCGGCGCCGCACCGAGCAGGAGTATCACCGCATCTTCCGGAACTGGCTGGAGCACCCGCTGGAGGTCCGCTATGACGACGAGCTGGCCCACGCCTGGAAGGAGTACCTGCGCCGCCGGACGGAACTGCTGGGCGGGCGCGGCCGGCTCGGGCGCCTCTTCTTCGGCGACCCGGGAGCCAATTTCCGCGCCGCCTTCCAGCACCTCCTGATGGTGGTGGGTTTCCACCTCCTGAACCAGTGGAAGGGGGCCTCCCAGGCCAACTTCCTGGCCCTGGCGGACCACCTCGGCGGGGTCGAGCCCGCGGACTTTACCGAGCGGGAGGACCTCAGCGTGCTCGACGTGGTCAACCACCTGGAACTCCGGGACCTTTTCATCGAGGAATGCGAGAACTTCCTGGTCTTCGACCTGATCTACGACAATCTGGTGACGGGGATGCGCCTCATCGCCCGGGAAGTCAAGGACACCAACGTCATCAGCCAGAACTCCGTCCGCCGGCTCTTCGAGGACTCGCTTCACCGGGCCACCGCTGAACTGGCGAAGCGACGGATCCTCCCCGAGGCCGGAGAGGGCCGTCAGGACGAACTCAAGCGGCAGTTCATGGGCTGGATCGACCACTTCGCGGCGCACCCCCGCCGGGAGGCCCTTCTCCGCAAGGTCGAGGAGTGGAAGAAATTCGTCCACCTGAGGACCAGCGAACCGCTCTTCGCCATCATCACTTACTACTTCGGGCATCTCCTCCCCTCGCACTTCGCCTCGGTCCTTGCCGGAAAACCCTTCGACGGCGATATCCGGCCGCGCAACATCGGCGTCCGGGACTTCTGGAACCGGCTCACCCTGGCCTACCAGGACCTTCTCATCCACGACGAACTCCAGCGGCTGAAGAAACAGCATCCAGTGACGTCCGCCGCCGTCCTCGACCGGTTTTTCACCGAATTCCGGGAGACGGACCCCGGTCTCATGACGGCGGACCCCGTCCATTTCCCCGGCTTCCGCGCCTCCATCGAGGAAGCGCTGGACAAGGGCGTTCGGCCCTGCGGCGCCGTGACGGGAATCGGCCGGCTGAAGTGCGGCGACGTCCCCCGCCGGGTGGGCGTGGTGGTCTCCAACCTGGAATTTCAGGCGGGCGCCTTCGACATGGCGGGCGCCGAGAAGTTCTGCCGCCTCCTGGTGACCTGCGCCCGTCAGCGGCTCCCCATCGTCGCCTTCATCTCGTCGGGCGGGATGCAGACCAAGGAGAGCGCCGGGGCCCTTTTCCCCATGAGCGTCCTCAACGACCGGATCACCCGATTCGTCCGGGAGACGGGTCTTCCCGTTCTCTGTTTCGGGTTCGGCGACTGCACCGGGGGCGCCCAGGCCAGCTTCGTCACCCACCCCCTGGTCCGCACCTACTACTTCTCCGGCACCAACATGCCCTTCGCCGGGCAGATCGTGGTCCCCGAGCACCTCCCCTGCACCGCCACCCTCTCCAACTATCTCAGCCGGGAACCCGGTTCCATGCAGGGGCTCGTCCGGCACCCCTTCCACGAGGGGCTCGACGACGCCCTGCGCGCCATCGACCCCGCGGTCCCCATTCCCCGGGAGACGGTGGAGGAGGTCATCGACCGGGTCCTGAAGCTAGAGCTGGACGCCACGGCGGGCGGGGAGTCAGCGGAGGCCGTGGAACCGCCCATCGCGGCGCCCTACACCCGCGTCCTGGTCCACGCCCGCGGGTGCGCCGCCGAGAAGATCGTGCGCAAGGCCCAGGAGACCGGGCACGAGGTGATCCTGGCCCAGTCGGACGCCGACATGGAATCCACCGCCGCCGCCCTGCTGCGGGACGGCATCGACCAACTCGTCTGCATCGGCGGGAACACGCCGTCCGAGAGCTACCTCAACGCCATGAGTATCGTCCGGGTGGCGGAGCGGACCGGCGCCGGGGCCCTGCACCCCGGCATCGGCTTCCTTTCCGAGAGTTCCGCCTTCGCCCGGGTCTGCCGCGCCCACGGGCTGGTCTTCATCGGCCCGCCGGTGGAGAGCATGGAGTTGATGGGGAACAAGTCCAACGCCATCCACACCGCCATGAAACTGGGGATCCCCGTGGTGCCGGGCAGCCACGGCATCGTGACCCACCCGGAGGCCGCCGCGGCCCTGGCGGGGCGGATCGGCTACCCCGTCATCATCAAGGCCGTCCACGGCGGGGGCGGAAAGGGGATCGCCGTGGTGGAGCGCCCCGAGGACTTCGCCGAGGCCTTCCTCCGCATCTCCGCCGAGGCCCTGAGCGCCTTCGGCAACGGCGACGTCTACCTCGAACGCTTCGTCGCCTCGCTGCGGCACGTCGAGGTGCAGGTCCTCCGCGACGCCCACGGCCACTGCAAGGTCCTGGGCCTCCGCGACTGCTCCGTTCAGCGGAACAACCAGAAGGTGATCGAGGAGTCGGGGTCGACCCTGCTCCCCGGCGACCTGGAGCGGGAGGTGTTCGACCACGCCGCGAAGATCGCCGACGCCATCGGGTACGTGGGGGCCGGCACGGTGGAGTTCATCTACGACCTCTCGGCCCGGGCGGTCTACTTCATGGAGATGAACACGCGCCTGCAGGTGGAGCACCCGGTGACCGAGGCCGTCTCGGGCGTGGACATCGTGGCCGAGCAGTTCCGCATCGCCGCCGGCCGCTCCATCCGGGCGCTGAAGCCCCACCGGGAAGGCTACGCCATGGAGCTGCGCATCAACGCTGAAAAGGCGGTGGTGGGCGCGTCCGGCGCCCTCGACTTCCTGCCCTGCCCGGGGAAGGTGACTTTCTTCAACGTCCCGGATGCCCCGGGGATCCGCCTGATCCGGGGCACCGGCGACCAGATGACCGTGACGCCTTACTACGACAGCATGATCGTCCAGCTCATCGCCCACGCGGCGAACCGGGCCGCGGTCATCGAACTCCTCCGGGGTTACCTGGAAACCGTGGAAGTGCGGGGGATCAGCACCAACATCCCGGTCCTGAAGCGGATCCTGGACGACCCCGTCTTCCGCTCCGGCGACTACGACACCACCTTCCTGCGGGACTTCACGTCACGGCTCGACGCGGAGTCGCTGGCGGCGGAGATGGATGCGGCGGCCGGGGGATCCGGCGGGGCCATGGACCTGGACTCCCTGCGCATCACGGGCTCCGACGAACTGAGGGTCCCGGCCCCGTCCCCGGGCATCTTCTACGGCTCGCCGTCCCCGGGCGAGCCGGAGTTCGTCCGGCCCGGCGAGGTGGTGGACGTGAACCGGACCCTCTGCCTCCTGGAGGCCATGAAAAACTTCCGGCCGCTGAACCTGGCGTCCTGGCGGGCGGGCGATGCGCCCCTCTACCCGCCGGAGGCGCTCTACGAGGTGGTCCGGGTGGTGCCGGGGAACGGCCAGGTGGTGAACCGCGACGACCTTCTCTTCGTCGTCCGGCCGGTGGAGCCGCTCGCGGCGATTCCGACGAACCCGTAGACCGTTTCGGAATCCCCCCGCCCTTCGTACCATCGCCCTCCGGCGCGGTGGACGATCGTGCCACAGCCGCACCCTGCGCGGCCCGGAGCGCCGCGCTACGCCCCCCGTACCGTCACCCTCCGGGGCGATGGACGGTCTCGCCGCGGCCTCACTCCGGCAGCGTCATGTCCGGCCACGGGGACGGGTCGCCTTCCGGGCCCGACGAGGCCGGGAGCGGAACGGCTTCAAGGTCGGCCGCCCCCTCCGCGGCGTCCGGGACGGCGTCGAGGTCCATCTTCCCCCCGCCCGGGGGGAAGCCGTTCAGGTTCACGTGGTTCTGCGTCACCCACACCAGCCCCGCCGACCCCGGCGACATGGCCCCCGCCAGGCCCCACTCCGTCAGGTACCACGCCGCCACCGACCCCGTCGTCCCGTAACGCCACAGCAGGTCAGCCTTCGCGTCGTGGTTGAAGTCCCCCACTCCCACCACCTTCCAGTTCGGGTCCCCCACGGTCCCGAGGTAGGCCGCCCCCAGGAACCCCAACCCGCTCACCCGCCAGGCGGACAGCGCCCCGCTCGTCCCGTGACGCCAGAACACGTCCGCGCACCCGTCATGGTCCACGTCACCGAACCCGACGATCCGCCAGGCCGGATCCACCATCCCCAGGTACAGGCTCCCGGCGTATCCCCCGGCGTCCAGAAGCCACACGGACATGGTGCCGTCCGTCACCTTCCGCCAGAACAGGTCCGCCTTCCCGTCCCCGTTGAAGTCCCCCATCCCGATCACCTGCCAATCCGTCGTACCGATCTCGCCCAGCAGCACCGATCCCGTCGGCGTCCAACCGTTCATTTTCCACAGGCTCACCACCCCCAGCGTGTCGTTCCGCCAGAGCAGGTCGGCCTTCCCGTCCCCGTCCATGTCGTCCGTCCCCTGCACCGCCCATGCCGGGTCAACCGTCCCCGGGGACGGGCTCGACAGAACCCCGGCCGGTCCCATCAGCCACATCGACATCGCCCCCGTCACCGCGTCTCGCCAGAGCACGTCGTCCAGACCGTTCCCGTCGAAGTCCGCCACCCCCTTCACCTGCCAGTCCGTGCTCCCCACGGTGCCCAGGAACCGGCCCGTCACCGCGCCCCCCTCGCCCCACAGCCACGCCGTCAGCGTCTCGTTCCCGTCGTTCCGCCAGATCACGTCCGTGTACCCGTCCCCGTCCAGGTCGTACGGCGCCCCCGTCACCGCCTGCCGCACCGTCACCCAGCCCGTCGCCGAGTCCGCCGTGCCACAGTTCCCCGTCACCCGCACCCAGTAGGGCACGCTGTCCGTCAGCGCCGGCGTCGTGTACGCGTCCGCGTCCGCTCCCACCGGCATCGACACGTCCCCCGTCACCCCGCGGTACCACGCGTAGTGCAGGTTCACCCCGGTCGCCCCCACCGCGAACGTCGCCGCATCCCCCGACGCCACCGTCTGCGACGCCGGGTGGCCCGTGACGGACGTCGCCGCCACCACCGTCACCAGGTGCCCCGCCGACGTCCCCGCGCACCCCGACCCGTTCGTCACCGTTACCGTGTAAGTCGTGTCCGTCGCGGGAGACACGTCCACCGTCCGCGTCGTCGCGCCCCCGGGAGCCCAGGAGTACGAGGCGTACCCATCCCCCGCGTCCAGCGTCACGCTCGACCCCGCGCACACCGTCGCCGGGCCCGTCACCGTCGGCACCGGCAGCGGGACCACCGTCACCGTCGCCGCCCCCGTGTCCGACGTCCCGCACCCGTTGCTCACCCGGCACCAGTAGCTCGTGTCCGCCGTCAGCCCCGGCGTCGTGTAGCCCGGTGCGTCCGCCCCGCCGGGCGCCGGCGTCCCCGTGTCCCCGCTCGCCCCCTGGTACCATGCGTAGTGCAGCGTTCCCGTCCCCGTCGCCGTGACGCCCAGGTTCGCCGTCCCCCCGGAGCAGACCGCGGTCCCCGTCGGCCCCGCCGCGAGGAAGGGCCCCTCGCAGAAGGAGACCTTGTACGCCGGTGACGCGTTCCGGAAGTGTATCCAACCCGTGTTCTCACCCCATGCGTACCCGTCGAAGTCGCCCGTCGCCGGGTCCAGGGTCACCCCCCCGCCCGTCGGGTCGAACCGCACCCACCCCGTGTTCTCGCTCCACGCGTACCCCGACAGGACGCTCCCGTTCCGGTTCACCCCCCAGTCGGTCGCCGTGGTGTTCAGGTAGGTGTGTGCCCCGCCCCCTACGTGGCTTCCCAGCTTCAGCCACCCCGTGTTCTCCGCCCACGCGAATCCCTCCAGGTGGTCCGGGTACACCGTCACCCCCCCGCCTGTCGGCCGATAGTTGGTCCACCCGGTGTTCTCCGCCCACGCGTACTTGTTCGTCGCGTCGATGTTCCCCGTCTGCGCCCCAACCGTCCCCGCCGCCCACAGCAGCAGCGCCAGGACCAAAACGACCGCCCGACCGTATCCCGCCCGGGGACTCGCGTGTCTCATGCTTCCTCCTCGATCTCTCGTTGACGTTTCAACCTTCAACCCGATGTCGGATTCCCATCCGGACGAACCGGAGAACAGACCACGAAATACACGAACCGGAAGAGCACCCGGGTGAACACGGATTATCCGGACTCTCCGGAAACAAAAGAACCATGCGGTCCCGACCTCTCGCAAGGGCGCCAAGCCGCCAAGCCTCGCCAGATCGGATCCGGAACCGGGAACCCCTCACTATTTCCGCCCTGCCCCCCGAAGGGACGCCACGCCTGTTCACCTCAGCCTCGTTCGAGACGATCCCCCCGTGTTGGCGCACGCTATACCTTAATCCATCCAAAGCGCTTATTGTCCGCCCCGGACCGGCCACACGTAGGACTTGGTCGACTTGACAAAACCGCTCAAGGCGCCGTTGTAAATTTCCATGGTCCACGCCTGGCTGGTGTCGCTGGCGAGCGTGCTGGACGACCAGTAGCGGAAAGCCCATGTACCGAAGGTCTGTACCGTGAAGGGGTCGCCCGACGTCCACTGCCCCGTACCCGCCGTGTTGCATAACGCCGGGCCGATATATCTGTAATCCGGCAGACTGGAGAGTTCCCGCACGCTCGGCAGGCGCCAGTCCCCGGCGACCGACCCGTCGGTCAGACCGCAATGGCCGCTATGCAACTCGCTACATAACAACAAGGCTG
This sequence comes from Acidobacteriota bacterium, assembly GCA_018001935.1. Taxonomy (NCBI): domain Bacteria; kingdom Pseudomonadati; phylum Acidobacteriota; species Acidobacteriota bacterium. Next base: position 43,534 of record JAGNHB010000036.1, on the reverse strand, counting down.
CGTCCCATGTAACCGAAGTAGGTAATCCGGTGAGAGTGCCGCAGTCGGCCTTCTTCAGCCAGATCAGCCCCGTCAGGTTGTCCGTCACCGTCCCGTCCCCGTTGTCCGCGAACCGCGGCGCCGGCCAGGGCACCCCCTTCTGCAGCGCCCCGTCCGACCCCGCCGGCGCCGGGTCGATCGGGACGGTCGGCGTCTGCCCCGTCTTCGGCACCTTCGTCGGGAGCGCCGCCGCGTACACCTCGTCCAGGGTCTTCCCCGTACTCGACGGCCCCGCCGTCGGCTCCACGAACGCCAACGGCCGCTTCGAGGCCATCACGTTGTTCGTCAGCCGGTTCCAGATGTCCCGCAGCGTGTACATCGCCGTCATATTGTCCGACGGCGTCAGCGGCTGGTCCAGCTCCCCCGCGATCGCGAACCACGCGGCCAGAGAAACCCCCGCCAACACCAACGCCAGGGCCAACCGTCCCGGTCCCCGTGTTCCCGCCGCTTTCGTGGCTTTCGTCATGTCAACATCCTCCACCCGTCCTGTTTACGTTTTCGATCCGTCCCGAATTGCGGGATGTTCATGTTCCCGCCAACCTTGGCCAACGCGTAACAAATCAATTCAGCCGCAGAGAACGCAAAGAATATCGAATCCACAACGCAATGCACTTGGACAGGTCGGGCTTTCTTTGCATTCTTCTGCGTTCTCGGCGGTTTTACGGATCCGGACTCCTTGCGGGACCGACAACCTCGACGTGGTCTTTCCACTCCCTCGGCGCCATGCACGGATACTCCCCCTCATAACACCCGCTTCTTCCGACGATTTTGTCTATTCATAGCATCACGCGCCGAGGATGTCAACAGGATTTCCCGGATTGAATCCTTTGTGAAATCAATACATCCGCGTCGCCGGGGATGGGCCTCAGAGGGGGAGCACGAGACAGACGAACGGAGAAGACAGAATCCAGAATCCAGAATTCAGACTGGAGAAGTCCGGTGCGGGGAGACAGCAGGCAGGCGACGGGAGATGGCGTCTGGCCTGTTCATGGTCGTCGAAGGCGTAGCCTCTCCGTGCCGTAACACCGTGGTGAGAGTTCCGGAAGGATCTTCCAGAGAGAAATTCCAGAAGGATCGCTCGCGGAGATATTCCGGGGGGATGGCTCACGGAGACGCCGGGGTACGGGGCGGGCGCGGCCGGAACAGGGCGACGATCCGCCAGGTCAGCCAGGGGACGAACCAGACCAGGTTCCAGATGACGATGGTGAGCTTGTACCAGTCGACCTGCTCCGCCCAGAAGGCCTCGTACGACTCCGCCCACTCGAGGAAGACGGGGTCCGGGGCCATCTTCAGGCCACGCCGCTCGACGGCGTCGTCCGCGGCCGCCCGGCAGGCGTCCAGGTCCTGGTTGCCGGGGTCCAGTCGGATAGCGGCCCGCGGCGGCTGCTTCCAGTTCCTGCGGCACGCGGAGACCTCCCCGCAGATCACCCAGGCCGCCACCGGCTGTTCCGTCGTCCACCCGGCGTCCACCAGGGGCGCGGCGTAGACGTCCCGGCCGCGGGAGGACGACCGCCGGGTTCTGCTCGGTGGAGTGCGGTAGTACCCCCACAGGTCGTCCCGGACCCGGGCGTCCACCAGGGTGAAGGCGGACGCCTCCGGGTGCGCGGGGATCGCCTCCACGCGGACGTCCCTCACCACCGGCCGGGAAACCAGCAACAGAATCTGGTACAGGGCCTGGTTGCCCGTGATGCCCCCGAAGCACCCCGCGAAGGCCGCCCACCACAGGGCCCCCGATTTTTGAAAGACCCCCAGGACGATCACCGCCAGGGCCAGGACGATGGCCACGGCGATGGAGAGCCACCACGTCCCGAACCAGGCCGCCAGTCCAGACAGCGCGATGATCGCGTTCATCGACAGCAGGCACGCGAAAAACGTGGCGAGGGGTTTCATGGCTCTCCTCCGGGTCGGTCTCCCCACATTCTACGCCGAACGCCCCTGCTCGGCAAGATCTTCAGACATCTGGACGGGCAGAACGATGCGGGCGGGTAAAACTCTGCGGAATCCGCGTGTTCTGCGGTTGCGGCTGGTATCGACCGGTAGAGTAGAGGAGCGAGCGAGAGTGTTAAGGCTCCGGCATAGGGTGTTTCAGGGTTTCCCCGGTCCGTGCCTCAGCAGCCGTATGCCATGCACTCCAACTCGCTCCCCCCTCGTCGAACCGGACGTGCGGATTTCCCGCATCCGGCTCTCCCGGAGACTATCCCCTCAGGCTGTCGCAGTGAGTTGCGCCGCCTCTCCCTTTACAAGTAGATCAGCCCCAATCTCTTGAGCTGTTCGTACATCGTGACCCCTTCCGGGGGTCGGTAAGGCCGCTGGCTCCGCCGACGCAGATGGATTTTCATCCGTACCCGTACGTACCAGTTGATCGCCCGAAACGCTTTACGGGGATACCCGTGCCCGTAGTAGTTGCTCCATCCCCGCAGGTGGCGGTTGATTTCCCCGATCATTGTCTTGACCGGCTTGAAGCAGTACTTCGACCCCGTCATCTCCCGCAGCTTTTCCCGTTCCCGGTTCAGCGATTTCTTCGAGGGGGCCATGTTCAGGTACCGATGCCCGCGACCATGACGGTCGGGTTCATAGCTGAACGTGTACCCCAGGAAGTCCAGGCTCTCCCCGGTTCCCCGGACGTTGACCACCCGGGTCTTCTCGCGATTCAACTCCAGTCCCATCCAGGTTTCGATCTTCTTCTCGATCCATGCCCGCAGACGGCTCCCCTGGTATCTCGCCAGGATCACGAAGTCGTCCGCGTACCGCACCAGGCGGGCCTTGGCCCAGTGGAACGGCCCGTCCTCCCGATGGAACACCTTGTCGAACCAATGGGTTCTCCGGAGCCGTCGGGGTTGGCGCCCCCTCCCGCCGGGTCTCCCAGGTTCCTCGACCGATCTGTCGATACGCGCCCTCCCCAACCACCCCGGATGGCTCGACCGGTGCTCGTGCTCATTCCTTCCCGGTCGATGGCAGGCTTCACATGCTCTGGTTAGCTGGCCACCATCATCCTTGCGTTTCGAGGCCGAATCGGGTTCACAATCGTTAGGGCTCGCACCTTCGTTGTCCGGGAGGGTTCTCCCCCCGTCGCCCCCAACGCGCCCTCGCGTTGGAGACCGGCCTGCTCCCCACGCTTGATCACTCTCGCGCAGGAGACCGCAACTACATGATGAATGAGCAATTATCACGCCTGACACCTCTCAGTCAGGTAGATCGGCCAGGCTTTCCCTGGCGCACCAAAGACACAAAATCCGCGAACGAAGAAGACAGGAGTGATGCTTCCTTAACATTCTCATATTTTTGCGGATTTTGCTCAGGATATTGAGTAAAATTGATGCGGTCGCAAAAAGTGCCATCACCCTCTGGGTGATGGCTCAAACAAAGGTCTTACAGACACTTTCCCCCTCGCTTTCCGACTTTTTACGAGGGCATCAAAATTGCTCAGGATGATGAGCAAAATGGCGAGGGCAACCATGGACTGTCGACGTTCGCAGTACGCGGAGTTGCTGAAGCGATTGAGGGAGCCGCGCCGCTTCATTACTGGAGAGGGTGACCGTGAAGTCGATTTCGTGCTTCGCCGGGGGAAAGACCGCATGGCCATCGAAGTCAAGATCGGCCGGTATCGGGGGGAATTGACGGGAATGCAGGCGTTCGCCCGGTGTTTCAACCCCTCGCGCAGTGTACGGGTGGGGGAGGGAGGGCTCCCCCTGGAAGAGTTCCTGCTCATGCCGGTTCCGGACCTTTTCCCCATGGCCTGATCCAATGAAAATCCTTATCTGTACGCCATTCGACCTGTCCGTGCCGCGCGGGAACGCCATTGCCGCCGGCCGGTTGGCCAGGGGTTTCAACAACCGGGGACACGCCGCGGAGATCCTGGCCGGCCCCGATGCGGTCGCCGAGGAAAGCGTCCGCCGGCGCCTGGCGGACGCCCGGCCCGACGCCGTGCTGGTCCTCCAGGCGGCTTACAGCGCCGGGGCCGTCCGAGCCGCCGCGGCCGACGGCCGGGCCCGGGTCGTGCTGGCCCTTCGCGGCACCGACGCCAACGAGATGCTGGACGACCCGGCGATCGGGCCGGCGGCGCTGGAGGCGATCCGGCTCGCCCACGCCGTCACGGTCTTCAACGACGTCATGCGGGATGCCGTCGCCGCCCGGGTCCCCGGCAAGGCAACGGCGCTCCATGTCGTACCCAACGGCCTGGAATTCCCCGTCTCGGACGTCGACTACCGCTCCCGCCTGGGTGTCCCGCGCAACGCCGTGGTCTTCGCCGCCCTCTGCGGCCTGCGGGCGGTGAAACGGCCCGTCGAGCTTCTGGAGTGGCTGGATCCCGTCGTTCAGCGGAGCCCCGGTCTCGTCCTGATCCACGCCGGCCCGGTCCTGGAGCCCGAGGTCGGGGATCGCTTCCACGGCATGGCCGACGCCAGGCCCTGGGTGCATCGAACCGGGGTGATCCCCCACGACGAGACGGACTCCTTCCTCCGGGCCGCGGACGTCTACGTCTCCGCCAGCCGCTCGGAGGGGATGCCCCACGCAGTGCGCGAGGCCATGGCCGCCGGGCTGCCCCTGCTCCTCTCCGACATCCCGGGCCACCGCCGCATGGCCGCCGGGGCGCGGGAGGCCTTCTTCTACGACAGCCCCGCGTCTTTCGCAGCCGGCGCCCTGTCCCTGGCGGGCGACCCGGAACGCCGCCAGGCGATGGGTGCTGCCGCCCGGGAGCGAATCGAGCGGGAACTGGCGGGTTACTCCGAAACGGACGCCTACCTGGCCCTGCTGTCCCAACCCGGATGAACCGGAAAAGGAACCACGAACCACACGAACAAGTTCCCCGGTTCCGGAGGAAGGGGGACATCAGCCGGTGGGTGCTCCGCCGACGGCGGTGCTACCGCCGGGAACGCCGCGGGTGGTTTGGTCCCGCGCACCGACGGGTCCCCACCCCGTCAGGGGTGTAATGTTGGTAGTAAAAACGGTTGTTTTAATTTCCCCCGCGCGCCTCCGCGTCCTCACCCCGTTAGGGGTGAAATATTTGTAGTAATAGTGGTTATTGATTATTTCCCCCGCGCGCCGCCGGGGGTGAAGCGTGCTCCGAAGCGCCCTCCCGGGCCGGCGGCGCGCGGGGGAGGACAATCTTTATAACTGCCTTTTCTACAAACATTTCACCCCTGACGGGGTGAGGACGCAAAGGGCACGATCCCGGCGGGGTGAGGACGCAAAGGGCGCGATCCCGGCGGAATGGGTACGCGGCGGGCACGCTCCCGGTGGGGTGAAGGCGCGGCGGGCACGATTTCGGCAGGGTGAAGGCGCTGTAAGGCACGATCTCGGCGGGGTGAAGATGCAAAAGACAACCAACCGCCGAACCCTGTTGAATCCGGCCACGGAAAAGGTGTCGTTGTCCCGGACCCGGTGTCGTTTTCCTGGATTCGGTGTCATTTTCCCGGACCCGATGTCGGCGCCCCCCCGGGCGACGACGCATTGTCAGGCCCGTCCCCAAACCCCCGTGGCGAAACGTTCCGCCAAGCCACCCCGGATGCGGCCCGTCTGCCCCGCAGGGGCGAAGGGATTCCCCGGTCCGCTTCCCCCCACACTTTGCCGTGATGGCGCGGCGGTTTTAGGGTAAAATAGGCGGTCCGGGCCCCGGGCTCGAATCACTCGACCGAAGGAGACCCCATTCCCATGCCGCCCCGGTGGAGAAACCCCTTCCGGCGCCTCTTCACGAACTACCCGCTGTGGCCGGTGCTGGTCTGCCTGGGAATCCTCTGGTTCGGGCTCATCGGCACCTACGGTTTTCTCGGCTCGGAAGAGCCCCGTTACGCCCGGATCCCCCAGGAGATGGCCGACCGGGGCGACTGGGTGGTGCCGGTCCTGAAGGGTTACCCCTGGATGGAGAAACCCCCCCTGCTTTACTGGGGCATCATGGCCTCCAACGCCCTTTTCGGCCGCACCGAGTTCGCCGCCCGCTTCCCGTCCGCCCTGCTGGCACTGCTCTTCACCGCCTTCCTCCACGGGGCCGTGCGGGACGTTTTCGGGCGACGCGCCGCGTTTTTCGCCGCCTTGTCCCTGGGGACCACCCTCCTCTACTCCGCCTTCGCCATGGCGGCGGTGATGGACATCCACCTCACCGTCTTCCTGGGCGCCGGGCTGCTCCTCTTCTGGCGTTCCTGGCTGGGCTTCGAGGGGAAGGCCCCGGTCCGCCACCCGAACATCCACCTCTGGGGGGCCTGTTTCGCCTTCGGCGTCGCCGCCCTGGCCAAGGGCCTCGTCTCCCTGGCCGTCCCGGTGCTGGCCATCGTCCCCTTCCTGGTCATGGCCGGGGGGTGGCGGCACTACCTTCACTGGCGCATCCTGCCCGGGATTCTCCTCTTTCTCGCGGCCGCCGTCCCCTGGCACCTCCTCATGATCCGACGCCAGGGCTTTCACTTCGTCCTGGTCTACTTCATCAATCACCACCTGGCCCGGTTCTTCACCTCCATCCACCACCACTCGAAACCCTTCTGGTTCTACCTGCCCGTCCTGCTGATGGGGCTCTTCCCCTGGACCCCCTTCCTGTTCAAGATGCGGGGCCTGCGGGACGCCCTCCGCCGGGCGGGGGAGGACGCCCGTGCCTCCGGGACGGCCTTCGCCCTCTGCTGGGCCTTCTTTCCTTTCCTCTTCTTCTCCGTGTCGGAAGCCAAGCTGGCGGGTTACATTCTTCCCCTCTTCCCCGCCCTGGCGCTCTTCCTGGCCCTGGGCACGGAGCGCTTCATCGACGACGAACAGCCGGACCGGACCCTGGCGGCGTTCGTCCTCGGGACGCCCGTGGTGGTGGCCCTCGCCATGCCGGTGTTCGTGAAGGTCCGCTTCGACCGGCTCTTGGAGGGCATCGGTTTCGGGCTGCTCTTCCTGGCGGCCGCCCTTCCCTTCCTGGGCCTCTACCGGAGAGGGAAGCGTGCGGCCGCCGCGGCCTCGGTCTCGCTCATGCTGTTCATCCCCGCCCTCGTGGGGATTCCCGCCTTCTTCGAGACCTTCGAGCCCGACTTCAACCGGCGCCACGTCTGTGAAGCCGTCAAGCGTCTCACCGGGCCGGACAACCCCCTGGTGGTCTTCCAGCACCTCCACCACTCCATCGATTACTACACGGGTTACACCTGCAGCGAGAACATCCTGGAGCCCCCCCTCCTCGCGGATCTGCTGGTTCGGCGCCCGTCGCCGGTCTACGTCCTCACCCTGATGGAGAACTACTCCCACATCCTTCTCCCCCCCGGCTTCCGCATGAAACCGCTCTTTCGGATCGGCACGTCGCTGGTGGTGAAGGTGACCCGCCTGGAGGTCCCGGCGCCATGACCACCCTCCCCGCCTTCCTCAAACCCGGCGACCGGGTCCACGTCCCCGCGCCGGCCTCCCCGGTGAAGGAAGCCTTTCTGAAGGCCGGCCTCGATCGTCTTCGGGGGCGGGGGTGGGAGCCCTCCACCGGGCCCAACCTGTTCGAAACCCGCTTCTCCTCCGCGGGGGACGACGACGTCCGGGCCGCTGACCTGGTCCGGTCCCTGTCCGACCCCGCGGTGGCCGCCGTCTGGCCTGCCCGGGGAGGCTATGGCTGCGGCCGGCTCCTCCCCGCCCTGGACCGGGCCTTCGCCGACGGCCCGCCGCCCCTGAAGTGGCTGCTGGGTTGTTCCGACGTGACCTTCCTGCTTCTCTACGCCCGCCAGCGCTGGGGGTGGCCGGTCGTCCACGGGCCCATGCCGGCCGGCGACGTGGCCCGCGGGCCGCGGGACTGCGACCTGGACTACCTCTTCGCCCTCCTGGAAGGCCGTTCGGTGCGGGCCGGCGTCTCCACCGTCCCGCTGGAGGTCCTCCGGGAAGGCCCCGACGTCGTCGCCCCGCTGACGGGCGGGTGCCTTTCCATCCTGGCGGCGACCCTGGGGACGCCGTACGCCTGGGAAACCGACGGCTGCATCCTCTTCCTGGAAGACACCCAGGTGAAGCCCTACCAGCTCGACCGCCTCCTGACCCAGCTCCGCCAGGCCGGGAAGTTCGATCGCTGCCGGGGCATCGTGTTCGGCCGCATGACGGAGTGCTCCCAGCACCCCGCCCAGGGCTACACCGTCTGGGAAGCCCTCTCCCACGCCCTGGAGGGACTGGACGTCCCCGTGCTCGGCGCCCTGTCGTCGGGGCACTCGGACCGCCCGACGGTCCCCCTGGTGTTCGGACCCCCCTACCGCCTGAGCACCGCCGAAAATAACCTCTTCCTGGAGGCCCGGCCCGATGCCTGACAAAACGAAATCCACCCCTGAACGCATTTACCTGATCGGAATCTGCGGCACCGCCATGGCGTCCCTGGCCTACCTGCTCAAGGCGGCCGGGTACACCGTGACCGGGTCCGACGCGGGCATCTACCCGCCCATGAGCACCTACCTCAAGCAGAACGGGATCCGGCTCCTCCAGGGCTACGACCCCGCCAACCTCCAGCCCCGGCCCGACCTCGTGGTGGTGGGCAACGCCATCTCCCGGGGGAACGTCGAACTCGAGCGCACCCTGGAAACCAAGATCCCCTACGCCTCCCTGCCCGAAACCCTCCGGTTGCGGTTCCTTCCCGGCCGGACCTCGGTGGTGGTTTCCGGGACCCACGGGAAGACCACCACGGCCTCCGCCTTGGCCTGGGCCTTCAGCGAACTCGGGGAGGACCCCTCCTTCCTCATCGGAGGGATTCCCGCGGGCCTTGGTGGAGGCGCGCGGCTCGGACAGGGCCGATGGTTCGTCCTGGAGGGGGACGAGTACGACACTGCCTACTTCGACAAGGCCCCCAAATTTTTCCATTACCGCCCCGACCTCCTGGTGGTGAACAACGTGGAGTACGACCATGCCGACATCTACCCCGACCTGGAGAGCATCCTCCTCCAGTTCCGGCGGCTGGTGAACATGGTCCCCCGCAGCGGGCTCATCGTCTACGGGGGCGACTGCCCCAACGCCCGGGCGGTGACGGCTCGCGCGCTCTGCCCCACGGTATCCGTCGGGCTCTCCGAGGGATGTGACTGGCGGGTCGAGGTCCCGGGCGCCGACGTCGACGGCACGCGCCTCCGGGTCTACCGCCGCGGGGAGGACCTGGGGGAGTTGCGCACGCCCCTGCACGGAGACCACAACGTCCGCAACCTCGCGGCCGCGGCCGCCGTGCTCGACCATGCGGGTTTTGCCTGGGACCGGGTGGCGGGGGCCCTGTCCTCCTTCGCGGGGGTCGAGCGGCGGATGACCCTCCGGGCGGAAGTGGGCGACGTGCTGATCTACGACGATTTCGCCCACCACCCCACGGCCATCCGGGAAACCCTGGCCGGCGTCCGCCGCCGCTTCCCCGGCCGCCGGGTATGGGCGGTCTTCGAGCCCCGGAGCTGGACGTGCCGGAAAAAGGTCCACCAGGAGGCCATGCCCGCCGCCTTTGCCGGCGCCGACGGGGTGATCCTGGCCGAGGTGTTCCGGAAGGAGCAACTCCCCGAGGCGGACCGCTTCCGCCCCGAAATCGCCGTGGAAGCTCTCAACGCTTCCGGCGGGCGGGCGTATTACATCCCGGACGGCGACGCCATCGCCGATTTTCTCTCCCGGGAGACCCGCCCGGGGGACGTGGTGGTCGTGATGTCCAACGGCGGGTTCGACGACATCCACCGCAAACTGGCCGAAAGGATGAGGACCAACCATGATGCGTAACACCCGGCGAAGCGGCCGCACAAGGCCCCTCCCCCCCGCGCTCCTGGCGGCGGCGCTGCTGCTGCTCGGGGCGGCCCACGCCCCCGCCCAGGACGACAACGTCATCCGGAGCGAGTCCAACCAGGTCTTCGTGCCGGTCTCCGTCTCCACCGTGGAGGGCGAACCGGTGACCGACCTCAAGCGGACGGACTTCCACGTCCTGGAGAACGGCATCGAGCAGGAACTGGCCAACTGGGCCCACGAGGAGGTCCCCCTCAACGTGGTGTTCCTGATGGACGCCAGCCACAGCGAGTTCATGGAGATGACGGCCATCAAGAAGGCCATCCGCGCGTTCGCCGCGGAACTCCACGCCCAGGACCGGATCGCCCTGGTCACCTTCAACGCCGAGGCCCGGCTGATCCTCAACTGGAGCAACGACCGGGAGCGCCTCGATAAGGCCCTGGACCGGGTCTTCCCCAAGGGGAACACGGTCTGGTACGACGCCCTCTACGTGGTGCAGAAGGACCTCCTCCCCCAGGTGCAGGGCAAGAAGGTCATCGTCTCCGTCACCGACGGGTGGGACACGGGGAGCCTGGTCAAGTTCCAGGAAGTCCTGGACACCTGCCTCCAGAGCGACGCCCAGATCTACATCTTCGGCAAGACGGAGAGCATCCGCGAGTACGCCGAGTACTTCAAGCGGGAGTACGGCGCGAAGTACGACGAGACGGGGCTCATGAAGGTCATGTATGCCGCCGAGTCCCAGATCCGGAAGCTGACGTCGGAGACGGGGGGGCGGGTGGTGGACCTGGCAAAGTCCGACAAGCTCGAGACCCTTTACCGCAAACTCATCAAAGAGCTGAGGATGCAGTACTACCTTTCCTACCAGCCGTACAACATGGAAAAGGACGGCACCTACCGGGAGATCAAGGTCCGCGTGGACCGGCCCGGCATGGTGATCCACCACCGCCGGGGATACAACGCCAAATGACGGACGCCTGCGCACCGGGCCCGCTGGCGGCCAACGTCTACCTGATCGGTTTCACGGGCGCGGGCAAGACCACCGTGGGGGAAGCCCTGGCGCGGGACCTCGGGGTGCCCTTCGCCGACCTGGACGCCGCGGTGGAAACCCGGGCGGGTCTCAGCGTCGTGGAGATCTTCCGCCGGCACGGGGAGCTGTTTTTCCGGGCCGCCGAGGCCGAGGCCTTCAAGGCCCTCGCGGAACGAAAGGGCTGGGTGGTGGCCCTGGGGAGCGGGACCTACGCCATCCCCGGCGCGAAGGCCCTGGCGGATTCCACCGGCCTGTCGGTCTGGCTGGAGTGCCCTTTCGAGGAACTGCTCCTCCGCTGTTCCCGGGCCCACGCCCCCCGTCATCCCGCTCTCGACGAAAACAGCCTGCGAGGCCTGTACCTCCAGCGCCTTCCCGCCTACGAGAGCGCCGCGCTGCGGATCAGCACGGGGGGGGTCCCCGTCCGCGCGGTGGTGGAGGACCTCGTGCGCACCCTGCGCTGGCGGGGGATGGTGGGGGGGGGAAGGCTGTAGGCTATAGGCTGCAAGGCTGAAGGCTGGGCGAGTCCTATGGGGGTCGGCATCGCAGGCCGAATGGGACAACGAATGGGGCGTGTCGAGAACCGAGCCCCGAAGGGGCCGACGGGAAAGCAGCCGGGGGCGAGTCTTCGAGCCCCCGGAATGTGTTGTGAATATTGAGATTTAAGGCTCGAAGGGTCAGAAGGAAAAGCTGTTCGTATGTTCGGAAGCTCCATCGTGAACGCATTCGTAAAGGGCCCGGGCGGCCGGGGCCGTCATTGTACCGATTGAGGGAGCGCCCTGGCTGTCGGAGATCGAGGCCAGAATCCCGTTCCGGATTCCACCGCTATGTCGGGAACTGCTGGACCGCTTTGAATTTCTCCCGTTCACGCTGGGGGAGATCGAATTCTTCGGGAACACCGGGGACCGTGCGGATTCTGACGACCTTTCCTGCAGCCTTTTTCTGGACCGTGCCTTCGTTCAATCACTTTTTCCCGCACGAATGTTCCACTTCGCCGCCCCCGCCACCGGCTCCTACGACCCGGTTTGCATCGACCTTCGGAAATCGGACTCTGACGGGCCCGTCGTCCGCCTCGATCACGAGGAAATCCTCTGTCATTCTCGAATCGTTATCATTCGAGAACTTTACCGGTCATTCCAGGACCTGTTGACTGCCCTCTGAACTTGAGTATCAATTTCGGCCTCCGGATCGGACCGATCAGACGGATCCGACCGATCTGTCCGACGATGCGCGAAAGGCGCGATCAACCTACCTTGCCGAAGGGCGGAAAACTGTGCTTGACGCGCACGGCGGAGCACATTATCTTGGAGCGGTCAGGGAGGTCCCGTGAACTACGATGCGATCACGAAAGTACTCGAAGCCCTGGAGAGGGAAAATGTCCGTTATACCGTCTTCGGCGGTGCCGCCCTCAACTTTCACGGCCTCGCCCGGTTCACCGAGGATGTCGACCTCTTCATCCAGCCGGACCGGCTAAACATCGAGGCCTTGAAAAGGGCCCTCTTCAGCGTATTCCACGATCCGAATCTGGAAGAGATCTCTGCGGATGATCTGCTCGGGGATTACCCGGCCGTCCAGTACGTTCCTCCCGAGGGCGATTTCCACATTGACATCCTGACACGTCTGGGCGAAGCGTTTCGTTTCGAAGACCTCGAAGTGGTCCGCCTTCCGCATGGGGATCTGACCATCTCCGTCGTCAGCCCCCGCACTCTGTACCGGATGAAGCTCGGCACCGTTCGCGCCAAGGACCGGATAGATGCGGAATCCATCCGTGAACGATTCGGCTTTGAGGAGAAGTAATGCCAGTCCGGAAATTCCGGTCTCTCGAGGACATGAAGCGGGAACGCTGGCACGCGCCGGATGACCCCGTCCTCCCTCGCATCCTCACTGGGATCTGGCGCTTCGGGCGAATGACGACCGGCCTCCATTTTCCGCCCGGCGTCTACCGGCACCGGACGCTCGAGGAGATGAACGCCCTCACCGACCGGTGGGCCGAGGCCAACTTCCGCGCCTTCCAGGAGCGCCGATCACGGTCCTAGCGCGGCACTCCGGGCCGCGCACGGTCCTGCCGCGGCACGATCGTACACCGCCCGGCAAGCGATCGGGAACGCCGGTTTCCGGGCGGAAAACCGGAATATCCTTCTTGATTTCCCCGGACATTTCTGTATAATCCAGCCCTTTCCGGCCCCCGCGCCCCCCCGAAGAGGCACCGGGCCGTTCAATTCCAGGAGGAAACCACTATGAAGCAAACCCAGGACAAGATCGGGCGCCTGCAGGCGCTCAACGTCGACATGAAGCACACCGACTTCCTGCTCACGTGGGAAAAGACCGACGCCGAGATCGCGGCCACCATACTGACGGCCGAGATCCTCCGCGACCTCTACGAGAACAACGTCAGCCTGAAGGTCTTCGAGTCCGGCCTCGCCATCTCCCAGTTCCGCGACAACTCCACCCGGACGCGCTTCTCCTTCGCCAGCGCCTCCAACATGCTGGGCCTGACCGTGGCGGACCTGGACGAGGGGAAATCCCAGATCGCCCACGGCGAGACCGTGCGGGAGACCACCAACATGATCTCCTTCCACTCGGAGGTCATCGGCATCCGCGACGACATGTACCTGGGGATGGGCAACGCCTACATGCGCGAAGTGGCCCAGGCCGCCGAATCGGGCTACCGCGAGGGTGTCCTGCACCAGCGCCCGACCCTGGTGAACCTTCAGTGCGACATGGACCACCCCACCCAGGCCATGGCCGACCTGGCCCACCTGGTCCGGCACTTCGGCGGCGCGGAGAACCTGCGCGGGAAGAAGATCGCCATGACGTGGGCCTACTCCCCCAGCTACGGCAAGCCGCTGTCGGTCCCCCAAGGGATCATCGCCCTCATGACCCGCTTCGGGATGAACGTCTCCCTGGCCTACCCCGAGGGCTATCAACTCATCCCCGAGATCGAGGAGACCGCGGCCCGGCACGCGGCGGCCGCCGGCGGCGCCTTCACCGTCTCCAACTCCATGGACGAGGCCTTCCGGGACGCCGACATCGTCTACCCCAAGTCCTGGGCCCCCTACCACGTCATGGAGGAGCGCACCGTGCTCCTGAAGAACAACGACCGCGACGGGCTCAAGGACCTGGAGAAGCGCTGCCTGGCCAACAACGCCCGCTTCGTCGACTGGGAGTGCACCGCCGAGAAGATGAAGCTCACCCGGGGCGGCGAGGCGCTCTACATGCACTGCCTCCCGGCGGATATCACCGACGTGAGCTGCAAGGCGGGCGAGGTGTCCAGGGACGTCTTCGAGCACTACCGGGTGCCCACCTACAAGGAAGCCGGCTGGAAGCCCTACATCATCGCGGCCATGATGCTCCTGTCCAAGACGGGCGACATCGCCGGAACCCTCCAGAAGGTCCTGGACCGCAACCCGCGCCGGGTGAGCCTGTAGCGATCCCGGTCTCACGCCAGGGCGCCAGGACGCGGAGCCTCGCGAAGGGAAAAGATTCGACAGTCCTGGCAAGGATTGGCCGGAAAGAAACCACGAATGACAAGAACCACACGAAAGGGTTCCGGGTGCTGTTGATCGGTTTTGCTTGAGATCCCGACGGTTAAAAGCCGGGGATTCTTCTCTGACGTCGCTTTGCGAGGCTTTGCGTCTTCGCGTCTTTGCGAGAGTCCGGATAGTCTCAGATCAGCGGTTACCGAGCATCTGCCCAGGCGCCTTCTCTGTGCCTCCGTGCCTTGGTGAGAGATTTTCCGGATTCTTCTCTCACGGAGGCGCAAAGGCACGGAGCCTGACGTGAGCCCGCAACCGTTCCCCGACTGCAACTCGAGGAAAATCTTGGATTTTAAGAAACCTGATCAACTCGTTGCCAATCGATGCCTTCCAGCGGTGGATTTCATCTGGGGGCTCGCGGACCTGGGCGGGGTGCTGGACGCCTCGCTCGGCGAATTCCGCTACGGGATCTCCATCGGGAAACGGTTGGACGGGCGCATCGTGGACGGCCTGCTCGACGGTCCGACCCGGGAGTACTTCGAGCACTACCGGGCCGTCAACGACCAGTTGGCCGCCATTGCCGGGGGGATCGTCGAGGACTTGCGCGGGCACGGCATCGAGGCCATGGCGATTGCGCCCACCGTTTCCGGCCGGGACCTCGACACGATCTACGCCGCGGACCTGCGGACCCCCTTCCCCCACAAGATGGCGGCCACCCGGGCCGGGCTCGGGTGGATCGGCAAGTGCGCCCTCTTCGTCTCGAAGCGCTTCGGGCCCCGGCTCCGGCTGGTGACGGTGCTGACCGACCGACCCGTCGGCCCAGTGGGTCACCCGGTGACGAAGGGGCGCTGCGGCACCTGCCGGGTCTGCATCGACGGCTGCCCCGCCGGGGCGGTCAGCGGGGCCCCCTGGGACGTCTCCGTCGACCGCGACGCCCTCCTCGACGCCCGCAAGTGCCGCAACCAGTGCACGGAGTTCGGGAAGCGTTATTTCGACGGCGACATCCGCATCTGCGGCATCTGCGTCGCCGTCTGCCCGGTGGGAAGGAAAGAAAGCCAAAAGCCTCGGGAAGCTCTCTGATCGGCCTCACGCGAAGGCGCCAAGACGCAAAGCCCCGCAGAGCCTGACGATGAGCTTGTTCGTGTGGTTGGCGTGGTTCGTGGTTCCAGCCCCTTTCGTGTATTCCGTGTATTTCGTGGTTCCTTACGAACGGAGAAGACAGAATTCAGAATCCAGAAGGCAGAAGGAAGGAGCGGGGAGTCGGCATTCAGGAGGCACGAGATCGGAGAAAGGGTTCGGCCGGTTCACGGTTATTGGAGACGTCTCTTCTCCGTGCCCCCGTGCCTTGGCGAGCGAAATTACGGTCGGGATTCCGCCCGGATTCGCCTCGCAGCTCCTTTGATTTACCGCGCAAGCTGAAGCTTGCGCCACTGCGCAGGGCGGGGCGATCCCCGTGGCGCTGCACCTCTTCCCGTCGACAAACGGGCGGAACATGGACGTCAGCGGCGGTGACCTGACCGTCGCCATTCAGATCCGCCGCCGGTTCCGGCCTTCGGTCACTCCAGCGTGAACTCCAGCGTGTAGGACCCCGTGTTGCGGCCGTTGGCGCCGGCCACGCCCACCACCACGTTGTAGGGGTTGGTGACGGCGTTGAGCTTGACCGCGCGGGTGTGGTCCTGGGTCTTGCCGCGCTTGGGGCGGTCCCACTTGTGCTCGGCCTCGCAACTGACGCAGGACCCCAGGTCCGGGACCACGGCGAAGTTATTGACGCCGATGGAGTAGGCGTAGATGCTCAGATCGACGGACGGGTCGTCCGGAACGACCTTGACGGTCAGGATCGACCGGGGCGGAAGCTGGGTCGCGTAGAGAACGTGCTTTCCGTTGAAACGGAGGTTCTGGGTGGCGGGGAAGCACGCCACCGAACTCCGGGAGGCCCAGGAAAGGTCGGGCAGGACCTGGCCGGTCTCCAGTTTTCCGGCCACGGTGACGGTCTTTCCCTTCTGGATGGCCACCGGGGTCACGTTCGAGGGCCAGCCGGCGGCCAGTGCGGCGGACGCGGCGCCGAGCGCCAGGATCAGGGTGATCAACGACCACGACGGTTTCATGAACTCCTCCTCGATGATGTCGGTTTCCGATTCGTCCCGGCTCGGGGCGCTCGGTCGCGTGCTGAATCAAACCCTCCAACTCCCCGATGGTTGCAAAAAAAACCTCCGGGGCGGATCAGGATGGGCCCGGGTCCCCGCTCTCAGCGCTTGACGATTTCCACCCGACGGTTCTTCGCCTTCCCCTCGTCGGTGTCGTTGGAGGCCACCGGGGCGAGCGGCCCGACGCCATGGCCCTCCAGGCGCCGGAGCTCGATCCCGTGCTGCCCGACCAGGGCCCTGACGACCGCTTCGGACCGGGCCTTGGACAGCGCGAGGTTGACGGCGGCGTCCCCCGTGCTGTCCGTGTGCCCCACCACCCAGACCGACCATCCGGGGTTGGCTTTCAGCAACCGGGCGATCTCGGCCAGGGCGGCGTCCGACCCGGGCCCGAATTCGGACTTTCCGCTGTCGAAGAAGATCCCGTAGACGGCAGCGCGGCCGGTGGCCCCGATGTCCCGGGACCAGGCCTCGGCGTTGGCCGCGACGTCCTGGGTCATGGCCTTTTTTTCGACGACGACCACGGTGTACTGGGACGTGATGTAGGCATTGACGTGAACCCAGTATTCGCGTCCCCCCTCTGCCAGCCGCAGATAGGCGTTGCCGTCGTCGTCCCTGGACAGGACCGTCCCGCCCGCCTTTCGCGCCGCGTTTTCGTGGTTGGCCAGGACCTGGAGCCGGCTGGGTTCCTTCACCCCCTCTCTGACCGCATAGAGGAGGGTCGTGGTACGCCCTTCCACCGGGACCTCCTTTCCTTTCTCCCAAAACGAATGGGTGTCGAAGTCCTTTTCCTCGTACCGCTGGATATAGAACCCCGGCATCCGGGTGAAGAGCGGGTGGTCCTTCCCGCCCTCAACATCGTCCTGGGCCATGGCGGCAAAGGGAAGCAGCATTGTGGACAGCATCAAGATCAAGCCGACTCGTTTCATCGTCAGTCTCCTGCAGTGGGTTGGAACCGCCCGGTCCAGGGTCCCTCGCAAAGGGCCAGCGGGTGAGCCCGGCCGAAACCGGGGCATCTTATCACAGCATCCCGAAAGCCGGTTGTTCGGGTTTCTGGTAGAGGTCGCCCCTTCCGGGAACCTTCCATTTCCTCGAACCCCGGTATGACCGACAAAGTAAAATCGTTGCCAAATCGCGGAAGCTATTGGGATCGATCTTCCGAAACGTTGGCCGAGAGTGGAAGTTGCGGCCGGTGCGGTCTTCCCTTGCGAGCTTGGCGTCCTGGCGAGAATCGGTCCGGATCTGGATCTCGCCAAGGCGCCAAAACCGCAAAGAAGACCGGTTAACCCGGGATGCAGCCATGGGGAATGAATGATCGCCTTCACCGGAATGCCGTGCCGCCGGGAGGGACCTTCCGGAATTTCTCTCACCAAGGCACGGAGGCACGGAGAGGAGCCGTTTCCGCTCACTGTGAATCGGTCGGACGCCATCTCCTGAGAATCGAATGCAACGCTTTCCTCCCGCCGCCTTCGGGGCGGGCCTGCCCTTGCGAGGCGGTGCCTTGTCCACGGGGCGGCACCGCGGACGCCGGCCGCGAACGTGCGGAGTGCCGTTCGTTCCGGACGGCTCGCCCGGAATCCACCCCATGGAAAAAGGCCGCGCCCGGGGGCGCGGCCTTGAGGTTCCTCCGATCGAGCGGCGTTACTTGGGCGGATCCGCGGGGGCCGTCTCCGGCGCCGGGGCCGCCGCCGGCGCTCCGGGCTCGGCGGTGACCACCGGGGTCGGGGCGGCCGCCGGGAGATTGTCCGGGCTGAACTTCGGCACCGGGACCGTGAAGACCTGGTCCTGGCCGAAAACCGTTTCCTTCCCGGAGAAGACCACGAGCCGATAGTGCCATTTGGAACCCGCCGGCAGGTGCCGGACCACCGCATCGAGTTCCTTGGGACCCTCGCCGGTGAGGACCTTCTTGTCGGTCCGGTGATGGTACACCAGCTTCCTGGCTTCCGTGCCTTCCTTGTTCTCCAGCTTGAAGGCCGCGTCCGACGCGTACTCGAACCAGCAGTCGACGCTGTTGCCCTTGGGGTCGATGCTGCCGGAGAGGACGGCCTGGAAGGTCATGGGGAAGTCCACCGTCTTCTGATGCACGATCACGGGCGGGGCGACCATCACCGGTTTCGGGACGATCAGGATGCCGGCGATGGACGCCGTCATGAAGTTGGCCAGGGTCCCCGCCAGGACCGCCTTGAACCCGAGCCGCGCCAGGTCGTGCCGGCGGGTGGGGGCCAGGGCGCCGATGCCGCCGATCTGGATCCCGATGGACGAGAAGTTGGCGAAGCCGCAGAGGGCGAAGGTGGCGATGGTGAAGGAGCGCGGGTCGAGGAGGTCCTTCATGTTGCCGAGGCCCATGTAGGCGATGAACTCGTTGAGCACCAGGCGGGTCCCCAGGAGGTTCCCGATGTTGGTGCAGTCGGCCCAGGGCACCCCCATGGCCCAGGCGACGGGGGCAAAGGCCCACCCGAAGATCCGTTCCATGGACAGCGGCGTGCCCCCCACGGGGATGAGTCCCAGGAGGCCGTTGAAGAGGGCGATGAGGGCGATGAAGGAGATCAGCATGGCCGCCACGTTCATGGCCAGGTGCATGCCTTCCCCGGTCCCGCGGCAGGCGGCGTCGATGATGTTGACGTCGGTCTTGGGGATGTCCAGCTTCACCTTGCCCATGGTCTCGGGTTTCTCGGTCTCGGGGACCAGGAGCTTGGCCATCATGATGGTGCCGGGCGCCGTCATGATGACGGCGGTGAGCAGGTGTTCGGCCCTGGCGCCGAAGGCGATGTAGGCCGCCATGATGCCGCCGGAGATGTGGGCCATCCCCGAGGTCATGACGCACATCAACTCGGACTGGGTCATCTTGGCCAGGAAGGGCCGGATGGTGAGGGGCGCTTCCGTCTGCCCCATGAAGATGGAGGCGGCCACGTTCAGCGACTCGGCGCCGGAGGCCCCCATGACGAAGCTCATCACCCGGGCGAAGATCCGGACGATGATCTGCATCACGCCCAGGTAGTAGAGGATGGCGAAAAGGGCCGCGATGAAGATGATGGTGGGCAGCACCTGGAGGGCGAAGACCCCCACGAACTGCATGAGCGGGTCGCTGCTGGCGATGGAGCGCCCGGTGAGGTTCTCCACCATCCGGATCAGCGCCGCCCGGGAGCCGAGGGGCCCGAAGACGAACTCGGAGCCGTAGCGGGAGTAGTCCAGCAGGTGGTTGATGGCCTGCCCCAGGTACTGGAAGGCCCGGATCCCCGGTTCCCACTTCAGCACGATGAGCGCGAAGCCCAACTGGAGCCCGAAGCCCCAGAAGACCGTTTTCCACCGGATCGCCTTGCGGTTGGTGGAGAGGAGGTAGGCAAGGAGCGGGATCCCGATGAGACCCACGATGCCGGTCAGGTTGACACCGCCCATAAAAGGAGCCTCCGCGATTAATGATTTGGTTTCGCCGAAAGCAAAGCCCCGGACAGCCGGATTTTGACTTTGCCCGCAGATTTTAGCCGCGATCCGCGCAAATTACACGAAAAAAATCACGCCCCTCAAAAAAAACGCGCCCTAGTCCGTCAGACGTTCGAGGACGAGGGGGGACGCCGCCGGGGGATCCGGGGTGATGCGGTAGGCGGACCGGACGGATTTCACCGCTTCCTCGAGCCGGGTGTCGGCGTTGTACTCCAGAACGGCCAGCGTCTCGCCGCGCTTCACGGGGTCGCCGGTCTTCTTCTCCAGACGGACGCCCACGGCCGGGTCCACGGCATCCTCCTGCCGCATCCGGCCGCCGCCGAGCAGCACCACCGCGACCCCGACGCCCCGGGCGTCCATCTCCCCCACGTAGCCGTCCGCCTCCGCGGTGACCGCCAGGTTTCGCGCCGCGGCCGGAAGCCGTGAAAGGTCCTCGACGATCCGGGGGTCGCCCCCCTGCAACTCGACGCAGCGGGCAAAGCGCTCCAGGGCCCGCCCCGAGGCCAGTTGTTCGCGGGCGGCCTTCCGGGCGGAGTCCATGTCGGGGGCCGCGCCGCCCAAGCGGATCATCTCCGCCGCCAGTTCCACCGAGAGATCTTCCAGGTCCTTCGGGCCCTCGCCGCGAAGGGTGCGAACCGATTCCGCCACCTCCACGGCATTGCCGGCCGTCAACCCGAGCGGCTGGTTCATGTCGGTGATGAAGGCCGTCATGCGCTTGCCCATGCGCCGGCCCGTGTCCACCATGCCCTCGGCGAGGCGCCGGGCGTCCTCCCGGGTCTGCATGAAAGCCCCCTTGCCGGTCTTGACGTCCAGGACCAGGGCGTCGATCCCCTCCGCCAGCTTCTTGCTCATGATGCTGGCGGTGATCAGTGGGATGGACTCCACGGTGGAGGTGACGTCCCGCAGGGCGTAGAGCTTGCGGTCGGCGGGGGCGATGCGCTCGGTCTGGCCGGCGATGCAAAAACCGGCCTCCCGGAGGGCGCGGCGGATCCCCGGCACGTCCAGCTTGACGGAGAAGCCCGGGATGGCCTCCAGCTTGTCCAGGGTGCCGCCGGTATGCCCGAGGCCGCGCCCGCTGATCATGGGCACCAGCACCCCCGCCGCCGCGGCGATGGGCGCCAGGATCAGGGAGGTCTTGTCCCCCACCCCGCCGGTGCTGTGCTTGTCGGCCTTGGGGCCCGGAAGGTCCGAGAGGTCCAGGAGGTCGCCGGAGTGGAGCATGGCCTCGGTCAGGCGGCGGGTCTCCTCGCCGTCCATCCCCCGAAGGAAGACGGCCATGAGGAACGCGCTCAGCTGGTAGTCGGGGACGGAAGCGTCCGTGGCCCCCCCGACGGCGAAACGGATCTGCTCGGCGGAGAGCGTGCCCCCGTCGCGCTTGGTGCGGATGATGTCAAGCATGTTCATGGGATTCCCTCCCGGATGGCGTCCGTTCCCCGGGAGGTCGGCGCCCCGGGGACGGCAGGCACGTCAGTCGGCCGATCGGGCGTGCTCCTGACCATTTACACCGGATCACCCGCCATTTCAAGCTTTTTCCGAGCGTCAGTCCCGCCGGCCGCCGTGGAACACCCCGCCGAAGCCGAAACGGTACACGTTGGCCTCGGGCAGGTCGGTCTGCCGGATGTAGTCGATTCGCAGGCTCATCCCCGGAGCGAAGCGATCACCCCGTCGAACAGGGCCCGGAGGGCCGGGTAGTCCCGGGCCCGCTCGGAGGGGTTTCGGCTGGAGATGAAGACTCCGAACGGCACAAACGGGAGGCATCGACGGCTGGCATGCCCCGAGAATGCGCCCCATCAGGTTTTCTCACCCTCCGGCTTTCGAAAGCAGTGTACCCGATTTCACCATTTTCCAGGAAGGTAATTCCGATGGCCTCGCATCAAGTCCCGACTCTGCTTTCACGGGCACGGAGAATCCGCGGGAAGCCCGTGGTTCCTGACCGACGATTGTATTTCTCAGTGCCTCTGTGAGCGAAAAGGACGTTTTGCAAACCATCCCGGCAAAACCGGGCGGTCAGTGCGAACGGGGGCGCGGGATTGTGGTAAGATGGCCCCGCCGCGGGGAGGGCGGCTCCAGCATGCAGGACGTGGCGGACTATTTCCGGCCGGAAGCCGTCGAGGCGCTGCGTCGCCTGATCCGGCAGAACCACGGGCACGAGGTCTTCTGCGTGGCGACCCTGGACGACGCCCTGAAGGTCGCGTCGGTCCGCGTGGTGGCGAGGGGAAACCGGAACTGCGTGCCGGCCGTTCTCGAGGCCGCCGAGCACGGCATGATGGTGATCCACAACCACCCGGGCGGCGACCTGACCCCTTCCGAGAACGACGTCGGCCTGGCCGCCGAGTTCGCCGGGCGGGGCGTCGCCTCCTGCATCGTGGACAACGCCGTCTCCCGCCTCCACGTCACCGTGGAGCCCATGCGGAAAGCGGAGGCGCAGGACCTCCGGACCGACGAGATCGTCAGCCTCTTCTCCCGGGACGGCCAACTGGCCGCGGCGCTCGAGGGTTTCGAACACCGCCCGCAGCAGGAGCGGATGGCGGCCGAGGTGGTCCGGGCCTTCAACGAAAAGCGGGTGGCCCTCGTCGAGGCGGCGACGGGGGTCGGCAAATCCCTGGCCTACCTCATCCCCGCCATCCGCTGGGCCCTGGACAACAAAAAGCGGGTGGTGGTCTCCACCAACACCATCAACCTCCAGGAGCAGCTCATCCACAAGGACATCCCCTTCCTGAAGCAACGCCTGGGGATGGCGTTCGAGGCGGTGCTCATGAAGGGGCGCCACAATTACCTCTGCCTGCGCAAGCTGGAGGACCTGCGAAAAGACCCCGTCCTGAGCGCTTCGGTGGAGAACGCCGAGGAACTGTCCGCCCTCGTCGAGTGGTCCGGAAAAACCCAGGACGGCAGCCGGAGCGACCTGGGCATCCCCCTCTCCTGGGAGACCTGGGAACTGGTGGCCTGCGAGTCCGACGCCTGCCTGTTCGCCAAGTGCCCCCACTTCTCGAAGTGCTTCCTCTTCATGGCCCGCCGGGCAGCCGCAAAGGCCCAGCTCATCGTGGCCAACCACCACCTCCTCATGGCGGACATGGCGGTCCGGGAGCAGAGCGGCCCCAAGGGCAGCGGCGGCGTCCTGCCGGAGTTTCACCGGCTGGTCCTGGACGAGGCGCACCACGTCGAGGACGTGGCGGCCAAGTACTTCGGCGTCCGGCTGACCCCCTGGCTCTTCGTCCGCAACCTGGGCCGGCTTCAGAATGCCCGCGACCCCTCCCGCGGTCTGGTCCCCGGGCTGGCCCACTCCATCGGGAAAGCGGCGGGCCGCTCGGCAAAGCCCCTGGCCCACCGGATCAACCAGTACGTGGAAGACGTCTTCACCCCGGCGCGGGCCGAGTGCCGAAAAACGCTGGACCGGCTTTTCGACGGGCTGATCCGGGAGGTCCTGTCCCGACGGGAGAAATCGGCTTACGACGGGACCGAGCTGAAGATCCGGATCTCCCGGGCCACCGAGGGCACCCCGCTCTGGGAAGACGTCATCCGGCCCGCGGTCGCCGACGCGGCGGCGGAAGTGATCCGGCTCACCGGAACCTGCGGCCGCCTCACCAACCTCCTCTACAAGCTCCCGCCCGAACTGCTCGACCACGTCAAGAGCCCCGTGCTCGACCTGGAAGCGGCCATCCTCCGCCTGCGGACCGGCGCCGAGAAACTGGACGAATTCCTGGAGGACTCCGAGGACACCTGCCGGTGGATCGAGATCCGGCGACGGCGAGACCAGTTCAGCCTGGCCTTCGAGCAGGCGCCGCTGGACGTCGCACCCCGCCTGTCCAAGACCATTTTCGATCGCTACGAGGCCGTGATCCTCACCTCGGCCACCCTGAGCGTCGGCCGGAAGTTCGACTTCGTGAAAGCCCGGAGCGGGCTGGCGCTCCAGCCGCCGGAACGGATCACGGAAACCGTGCTGGAGTCCCCCTTCGATTACCGGAACCGGGTGCTGTTCGCCGTCCCCCGGGACCTGCCGGACCCCACGGACCGGGCCTTCCTGGACGCCACCGTCGAGGCGGTCCGCAAGGCGGTCCACGCCACGGAGGGCGGCGCCTTCGTCCTCTTCACGTCCTACAGCCACCTGAGCCACATGCACCGGACCCTG
Organism: Acidobacteriota bacterium; assembly: GCA_018001935.1. Lineage (NCBI taxonomy): Bacteria > Pseudomonadati > Acidobacteriota > Acidobacteriota bacterium. The sequence goes on along the minus strand of JAGNHB010000036.1, from coordinate 19,639 downwards.
GAGGGCCCCCTGGGGGCCGCCGGCTTCAACCTCCTCCGCCAGGGGAGCGCAGACCGTCACCGGCTGCTGGAGGACTTCAAGGCCCTTCCCAAGGCGGTTCTCTTCGCCGTCGACAGTTTCTGGGAAGGCGTCGACGTCAAGGGGCGGGCCCTGCGGAGCGTCATCATCGTCAAGCTCCCCTTCCAGGTCCCGACGGAGCCCCTGGTGGAGGCCCGCCTCGAAAAGATCAAGCGGGACGGGGGCAACCCCTTTTCCGCCTACTCGCTTCCCCATGCCGTCCTGAAGCTCAAGCAGGGCTTCGGCCGCCTCATCCGCTCCCACGCCGACTGGGGGATGGTCCTCATCTGCGACCACCGGGTGATGACGAAACCCTACGGCCGCGAGTTCCTCGACGCCCTGCCCCGCCTGCGACCCCTCTACGCGCCCCTGGACGAGATCCTCCTCCAGGCCGGGCGCTTCCAGGAGCAGTTCGAGGGGTAGGCGCTTCAGCGGCTGCGTTCTAAGCCCCATGCCGTCATTCTTTGCGAGCTTTGCGCCTTGGCGAGAGCCGATCCGGATCAGGATCTCGCAAAGTCGCCAAGTTCGCCAAGAAGTGAGGTTGCGAAATGAGGTTTCTGACCGATCGGACGGCCGCCCTGCCGCTCCCGCGACACGGATTGAACCCCTGACGCGGTGAGGACGCGCGGGGCATCGATCCCCGGCACCGGGGACATCGTCGCCGGGTTTTCCCTGAAACCAGCCAGAACTTACGCCTTTTAAATACTTACAAACCTGGATTTCCTGGCCCTCTTTGCGTGTCTTTGCGTTCTTTGTGGTTTGAAGGGTCCGGTCCTATTCTCTCACAGAGGCACTGGGGCACAGAGAAATACAATTTGTATTTTACTAACAGAACATGCTTTCTGCGTGTTCTGCATATTCTGCTTATTCTACGTGTTCTGCGTGTTCTGTGGTTTTTGTTCCGGGGTCGCTTCCCCGGTCAGGGCTGCCGTCGGCCACCCGGCCCCCCGGGGCCCCCGTCTCCGGCTCACCCGTGCCCGGCTCGTCCGCGCCAGGGGTCTCGGGCTCGGCCAGGCCCGGGGCCGGCAGGGGCTCCCCGTGCTTCCGGAAGGCGAGGAACAGGTATGCCGCCGTCACCGCCACGCACAGCCAGGCGAACACGTCCCCCACCGCGACGTAGACCGTCCGGTCCGTCATGGGGTGGATCACGCCGGTCAGACAGCCGCGCTGGAACAGGGGGACGGCCTCCCGGACCCGTCCCATGGGGTCGATGATACAGCTGAGGCCCGAATTGGCCACCCGGACCAGCCAGCGCCGGTTCTCCACGGCCCGGACGAGGGAATTCTGAAAGTGCTGCCAGGGGGCAGCCGTGTCGCCGAACCAGGCGTCGTTGGTGACGTTGACGAGCCACTGGGCGCCGAGGGCGGTGAAGGTCCTGGATTCCTCGGGGAAGACCGCCTCGTAGCAGACGTTCACCCCGGTGGGGACGCCGGCGGGCCGGTGGACCCGGTGGGTCGTCCCGGCGGTGAAGTGGCTGATCTCCTGGCTCATGGCCTCGGCGAAGAAGAAGACCTTCTCGAAGGGGACGAACTCCGCGAAGGGCACCAGGCGGATCTTGTCGTAGACCGACGTGACGCGCCCGTTCTCGTCCATGCAGAAAACGGAATTTCCGTACTGCCCCTCCCCGATCCGGTGCACCCCGTTGAAGAGCAGGGAGACCTTGTGCTTGCGCGCCAGGCCCGCCATCAGGTCCCGGTAGGAGGGGTTGTCCTCGAAGGTCATGGAGACGGGGTTTTCCGGGAGGATCACCACGCGGCTCCCCGGCGCCTGGGCCAGCGCGGCGTCCATCATGGCCGGGTAGATCGACCAGTGGGCGTCCATCCAGTCCTTCGGGTCGAGGATGTTGCCCTGGATCCCCGCCACCTTCAGGGGCTCGCCCTGGGGTTCCCGGTACTGGAACCACCGGAGTTCGGCGTAGAGCAGAACGTGGAAGAGCCCCAGCGCCAGGAAGGCCCCCAGCGCCACCTTGAAACGACGGCCGACGTCGGGCCGGAGCAGGTAAAAGCCCACCACGTTCCCGGCGACCACCAGGAAGGAGACGCCGTAGACCCCGGTGAGGTCGGCGATCTGGATCAGCGGGGTCACCAGGGCCTGGCTGACCCCCAGCTGGCCCCAGGGGAAACCGGTGACCGCCAGGTGGTTCCGGGCGAATTCCGCCGCCACCCACGCGAACGGCGCCAGCAGATAGGCGCGGATGCCGAACCGGCGCGCCGCGAGGTGGAGTGCGAGGGTGAAGAACCCGAAGAACGGGGCCAGGACGGCACAGGCCGCCAGCAGGACCAGGGCCGCCGCCAGGGGGCTCAGACGGCCATAGGCGATCATGGCGGCCGGCATCCAGTAGAGGAGCCCGGCGAAAAACAGGACACCGGCCCAAAAACCGATGAAAAAGCCCCCGAGCTTGCCCCGGCACTTCGTCAGGCCCCACAGGAGCGGGACCAGGGCCACCCAGGCCATCGGCCACAGGGAGAAGCCGGGGAACGACAGCACCAGGAAGAGGGCCGACGCAAACGCGTACCGGAGCATCGAGAGGAAGGTCCGCATGGGGCGTCAACCCCTCCCGGGCGGAGGCGCGCACACTGAAAGGCGGACCTTCCCGAGGGCCTCGTCCACCGGGACCCCCTCGAGTTTCAAGAGGCGGAGCTTGAGGCCCAGGCCGCCCCCGAACCCGGTCAGCGAGCCGTCACGGCCCACCAGGCGGTGACACGGCACCACGAGGGGGACGGGGTTGGCGTGGGCCGCCCCGCCCACCGCACGGGCCGCACCGGGGCGGCCGATGGAGGCGGCGACCTCCCCGTAGAAGGATACAGCGCCGAAGGGGATCCGGGTGAGCTGGAGCCAGACCGCAAGCTGGAACGCCGTCCCGGTCAGGTCCAGGGGGAAGGCGAACCCCGAGCGCTTCCCCTCGAGGTACTCGCGGACCTGTCCCGCGACGTCGTCGGCCAGGGCGCCGCCCTCACCGGCAAGTCGCGAGTCCGGCGCCACCGGGGCACCCGGAAAATCCAGACGCACCAGACCTTTGTCGGAAGCGACGCCGGAGAACTCCCCCCAGGGCGTGTCAAAACGGAAATGCGTCATTTTCATGCCGATACCCCCTTCAAGGGATTCGAATACAGGATTATCCCACACCCGTGGGATTGCCACAATGTCCCTTGTACGATTCCCGCGGACCGCCGGGGATTCGAGACGGTTCCCGCCGGGAGGAGGAACGCCTCCTCCCCCCGGGGTCGAGGTCTCCTCCCCCTCAGCGCTTCGGGTACGCCGGGACCGGGGCGAAACGGAACGGGCTTTCCCCGATTTGCTGTTTGAGGACCTCGACCCCCGTCTCCAGCTGGACGTCCCGGCCCTGCATCAGGGAAGCGGGGTCGTTCTCGACCACCCGGTGGGGGTCGGCGCCGTGGTTTTCCACCCACCAGGCGCCCTCGCGGCCGAAGAACGCGTTGTTGGACTGCTCGACCCGCCCGTTGTCGGAAGTGAGCTGGGTGTTGATGATCCCCACCAGCCCGCCCCACGAGGGCACGCCGAGGACGGTGCCCAGCTTTTCCGCCTTGAAGTGCTCGACGAAGCACTCGCCGTCGGACCCGTTGTACTCGTTGGTCAGCACCACCAGCTTCGCGGTGGAGGTTGACCCGGGATAGCGGAAGGGTTCCATGCCCTTGAGGACGTTCATGGCCACCAGCCCGCGCTCGAGCTTGTCGATGACGAAGTACTCCGTCCACCCGCCGCCGTTGCCGCGGACGTCGATGATGAGGCCCTTGCGGTAGCGGTAGGCGCGCCAGTACCGGTCGAAGCGGCCGATGTTGTCCTCGTCCATGGCGTAGAGGTGCAGGTAGCCGATCTCGCCGCCGGAGGCCTTCTCCACGTACTCCCGGTTGTCGGACACCCACCGCTCGTACCGAAGGCGGTAGTCGTCCTCGACGGGCTCGATCACGAGGGTCCAGGCCCCCTCGGTGGACGGCCGGTCGTTGACGGTCAACCGCAGTTGCTGCCCGGGCGTTACCTGGAACCGGCGGTAGGGGCTCTCCGGGGCCTTGAGGGGAACGTCGTCCACGGCGAGGAGGAAGTCGCCCTCCTTGATTTTCATCCCGGGCTTCGTCAGCGGGGACTCGAGGTCGGGGGCCCCCACGGTGGGGCCCAGGATCCGCTCGAAGCAGTAGAAACCGGAGGGGTGCGCCTTCAGGTCCGCGCCGGGGAGGCCGGTGCGAACGGACGGCTTGGGCGGGCTGACGGGGCCGCGGTCCCCTCCGCTGACGTAGGTGTGGGAAACGCACAACTCGCCCACCAGCTGGGACAGGAGCCAGTTCAGATCGTCGCGGGACCGCAGGTCGGGGAGCCAGGCGCGGAACTTGTCACCGGCCGCCTTCCAGTCGATCCCGTGCATGCCGGGGTCGTAGAAGAAGTCGCGGTACCAGCGCCAGGTGTCCTGGAAAATCTGGGACCACTCCGCCGGGGGGCGGACCAGGCAGTACAGGCTGTCCAGTTTCAGGGGCTCGCCGAGGGCCTTGGCCTCCCGCACCGCTTCCAGCCGGCCGACGAAGTAGTCGGCCCGCGTCTTCACCACCAGGTGCTCCCCGTTGACGGACAGGCGCCAGTCCACCACCTTCTGGGGGAGCACCGTGTCCCGCCCGGTCGCGATCTCGTAGAGGTGCAGGTCCCACTTTTCCTTCCCGAGGGGCCGGAAGACCTCCTCGAACTCGCCGTCGTCCCAGGCGGCCACGGAGGCCCAGGTCAGGGTCCCCTTCCCCGCCCGCAGGTAGAAGTAGTTCCCGGGCGGCACCGGCACGGGGAGGACCCGCCGGGTGAGGCTGTCGGCGTCGATCCGGAACGGCTCCCGGTTGATCTCCTTACCGGCCGTGGGCTCGGGGACCTTTCCCTTGCGGGCGTCCACCGGTTTCTCGACGAAGGGGGACTTCATCCCCTCGCGAAGGAGCGCCGCCATCACCCGGACCGGCCGGGCGATGACGTGATTGTCCTCGAAGAGGTCCAGGGTGACGTCGAAATTGGAGTAGGAGAGAAAGTAGAGGCAGTCCCCCTCGGGCCCGAAGGTCGGGTTCAGGCAGTCGTGGAACCCGTCGGTGAGGGGGACTTTGCGGCCGGTCTCGAGGTGGTGGAGGAAGATCCGGTTGTTGCGGTTGTACTGCACCTGGGAATAGGCCACCCACTTCGAGTCCGGGGACCAGGCGTAGTCGCTGACCTCCCAGTAGAACTCGTCGTTCTTGAGCTGGTTGGACCGGTCGAGGGTGAGCGTTTTTCGCGTCTCCACGTCCACGCAGAAAAGGGCGAAGTCCTTGCTGCCGAACAGGAGCTTCTTCCCGTCGGGGGACCACTCGGCGTGATAGTACGTGGTGGGGGGGCCGCTGGTGAGCTGAACCCAGTCGCCGCCGGGCCGGGCGGGCTTGACGTAGAGTTCGTACTCCCCCGACCGGTCGGAGAAGAAGGCCACGGTCTTGCCGTCCGGGGAAAGGCGCGGGAAGCGCTCGCGGCTCTCCGGGGTCGCCGTGACGTTCACGGGCGGGGTCTCCCCGTCCTCGGGAACCAGGAACACGTCCCCGCGGACCTCGAAGACCGCCGTCTTCCCCTCGTCGGACACCGCGAGGGTCTGGATGAAGTCCTTGCCCGCGACCATCCGGTCCCGGAGAGGCCACCCGTCCGAGGGCAGGGTCAGCTCGATCGCCTTCACGGAACCGTCCGCGGGGTCGAACACTCGCAGGCGGCCGCCCTGCTGGAAGACGATGCGTTTCCCGTCCGTGGAGGGCATCTGGACGTCGAAATCGGTGTAGTCCGTCCTGGCCTCGGCGCGGCCGGTCTGGAGGTCCAGGGTGTACAGGTTGGAGACCCCCCCGTGCCCGCGGTCGGAGACGAACCAGGCCCGGCCGTCCGCCCACATGGGGTAGGCGTTCTTCCCGACGTAGTCGGTGACCTTCCGCCAGCTCTTCGCCGCCGGGTCGCAGAACCAGATCTCCTGATACTGGCCGCCTTTGTAGCGTTTCCAGTAGTACTCCTCCCGGCCGCGCGGGCTGTAAAGGAAGCCCTTTCCCTCGCCCGGGAAGGCGCACTGGATGCCCTGGGGGACGGGGAGCGCCTCCGGCTCGTCCCCGTCCAGGTTCACCGTGAAGAGCTTGTCCACCGGCCGGAACGTGACCTCGTGGCGGGAGCGGAAGACGACCCGGGCCCCGTCGGGCGTCCAGCCCTGGACGACACAGAACCCCCGCCAGGTGAGACGTTTGGGCGCTCCCCCCCCCGACGGCATGACGTAGACGTTCAACCCGTCGTCGTAGGAGGCCGAGAAGGCGATCCACCGGCCGTCCGGCGAAAACTTGGCCGCGATCTCGCGCCCGGGGTGGGTCGTGAGGCGAACGGCCGTGCCGCCGGAGACCGGCGCCGTCCAGAGGTCGTCCTCGCAGGTGAAGACGAGGCGCTCGCCCCGGATGTCGGGATAGGTCGTGAAACGGCGGGTCTCGCCCGCCGCCGGGGAAACGGCGGCCAGCAACAGGACGGCCCCCGTGATCAGCACGTGAACGCACTTCATGGCGGATGATCCTCCGGTCGAAAAGCTTGGTGAACCCGCTCCCCGACAGGGCGAATACGCGTGTCGGACGAGCCTCGTCGGACTTTATACGCCGTCAGGGGGGCGAAGTATGAACTCCCCTCAAAAAGCGCCGCCGTCAGTTCTGGAAGAACTTCTTCGCGGACTTGAAGACGCCGTCGAAGGAGGTGAAGTTGACGAAGCCCTTCCCCTTGGACCCGTCCATGGTGCTGTTGAAGGCGGTCCGGTAGATGACCGCCGGGCTCTTGCCGCCCATGGGCACGTTCTTCTGCACGAGGAAGCCCACCAGGCGAACCTTGGTCTTCTTGCACAGGTCCGTCAGTTCGTTGAGCAGGGGTGACTTGACGATGACGGGGAAGCTGATGGCCGAGCCCGTCCGGCCCCGGGAGGAGAGCTGTTCCGGGTCCTCGCTCTCGGCGCAGTGGAGAAGGTCCTGGGAACTTCCGTTGGTGACGACGTAAACGTTGGTGTCCGCCAGAGACTTGTCCTTGAGGAACTGCAGGAGGGTCTTGTAGGGCATGGTCAGGGAGGAAGTCACCATGAACTGAAAGGCCTTGGGCAGAGCGGTCAACTCGGAGGCCTTGCCCGAGAACAGTTCCTTGTAGCCGGTGCCGGCGAACGCCACGAAGACGACGGGGCGGTCGGGGGGGAGGCTCTTGACCAGGTTGAGAAAACCGGCCTCGAAGTCGTACTCGTCGATCAGGGGACGCATGTCCTGCTGGACAAAAAAGATGCAGGGCTTTGACGGGGGGGCCTGCCCGAAGGCGAAGCCGAGGAAGGCACAGAGCACGGCGACCGGCACGAGACGTTTCACCGTCATGGTAAATACCTCCTTGAAGCGAAAGGAAATCCTCGATCACGGGAAGGCCGCCCGGCCCCGGGAGCGAAACGGGAGGGGCGCACGACGGCCGCCGTGGAGGAAAGTGTGCCAGATCCAGGGTTAAAAGACAAGCCGAAACCGGCCTCCGGTCGAGCCGTTCACGGAAAGGCCCCCGCGACGGCCGGAACACTTGAGGGACGGCGTTTCCTGTGAGATAATCCGCGTGTCCGCATCGCCCCGGCCCGGCTCCCGGTCGAATCCAGGCGATGAGGTGGAAAGATCTGACATGCTGTTGCTGGAAGATTCGTTGACCCTCCTCCTGTTCTCCTTCGTGGTGATCCTCCTGGGCGGGATCCTGATCCGCTATCTCCTTCCCGCCTTCTCCGGCATGAAGCGGAGTCGTCGACGGCGTCGTCGCCACCATGTGGACGACGACCGCCTCCCGGAACCCACGGCGACCCCCGGGCCGGGGTTGCAGGCGATCGTGGCCGGCATGCAGGCCGCCGAGCGCCGGGTGGCCGAACAGGGCCGTCGGAGCGGGTCGGAACGGCCCCGGCAACCCGACCTGGGGGCGGAGGGGGCGGACCCGGTCATCGAAGCGTCGGCGGCGGTCGTCACGGCCTGGCGGGGCGGCAGCCTGACCGAGGCGCACATCGCCCGATTGGAGCAGGCGCTCCGGACCCGGTCGAACTGAGCCGCCGCCCGGGGTTCATCACGTCCCAACCCGGATAAAACCACGGATGAACACGGACGAACACGGATAGGCGGGAGAATGAACCCCGAAGTTCATGGATTACCCGGACAGGTTTCCGGGGCCGGGGCAGGGTGTTCAAGGCAGCCACGATACACCGAGCCGGACGCAAAATCCCTTCAGCCTAAACCGCTAAAAGCCTGCTTTTAACCTCGAACCCCGCGAACGAAGAAGGTATGACCCGGAAATTATTTATTTTGCGAGATTTTTTTCGGTTGTAAACCGCTCTGTGTTTTTCGCGGATCTCGTGGTTCCTTTTCCGGCTTGTCGGGCTTGGGCCAAAGAAAAGCGGCTTGCATCTGTGCAAGCCGCTTTGGTTTTGGCACGCCCGGCGGGACTCGAACCCACAACCCCCGGCTTAGAAGGCCAGTGCTCTGTCCGGTTGAGCTACGGGCGCGCGCGGTTTCTCGTCTCCCCTCCCGCTTTACCCTCCTCGGGGTCGGCATCGGCATCGCGGCCGGTATCGCTGCCGGTTTCGCTGTCGCCATCGGACCCTGCACCCGGAGCGCCAGCGACGGGCCGTGAGTGGGTGGCCCAGGCGCTCGCGACCCTCAGCCCCTCGCTCGTTCTCGGGGTGCAGCGGCGATCGCGACGCCGGGGGTTCCGTTTCGCCGCGTCCGTCCGGGCCGAGTTCCCTGGCGGCTTGCAGCCGGGGTCGGAAGCGATTGCGATACCGATTGCGATTGCGATCCCGATTGCGATCCCGATTGCGATACCGATTCCGATTCCGATACCGATTCCGATACCGATGATTGAGGCGTAGAGGGAAAGAACTGGTCGGGACAGCAGGATTCGAACCTGCGACTTCCTGCTCCCAAGGCAGGCGCGCTAACCAGACTGCGCTATGTCCCGCCCGACGCAAGGCCGGAGTGTAGCCTCGCCACGGATTTTTGTCAAGGGTGGAGTGCGGCGCGGAGTACCGACGAAGCGCCGCTTCTCCGGCGCCTCTCTCCTGGCCGGCGGTCGTACGCGCCTTCTGCCGGAAGGCGCTCTCGGCTTCGCATGACCGTGCGCCGCCCGGCAGGCGGCACGTACGGTAGGCGCCTTCTGCCGGAAGGCGCTCTCGGCTTCGCATGACCGTGCGCCGCCCGGCAGGCGGCGCGTACTTACATGAAAACCGTTGACGGCGGGGGGGCGGGCGGATAGAATACTTCCATATTCCGAACGCGGGAGCGAACCATGAAAGTCGACGATCTCCTGAAAGTAGCCGTATCCAAAGGCGCCTCGGACCTTCACCTCAAGGCGGGGTCCTTCCCCAACGTCCGGGTGAACGGCGAACTGGTCCCCCTGATGGAATTCAAGAAGCTCACCAAGGAAGACACCCTGCTGATGGCGTTCGGCATCATGAACAACCGCCAGAAGCTCTACTTCAAGGAGAACTCGGAGCTCGACCTGGCGTACGGCGTCAAGAGCCTGGGGCGTTTCCGTGTGAACGTCTTCCAGCAGCGCGGGACGGTCTCCATCGTCTTCCGTGTCATCCCCGCCACCATCAAGACCTTCGACGAACTCTACCTCCCCGAGGTCCTCAAGAAGATCGCCCTCATCCCCCGCGGCATGATCCTGGTGACGGGGACCACCGGCTCGGGCAAGTCCACCTCGCTGGCCACCATGATCGACCACATCAACGAGTGCGAGACCAACCACATCATCACCATCGAGGACCCCATCGAGTTTTTGCACCGCGACAAGAAGAGCATCATCTCCCAGCGGGAGGTCAACGTCGACACCAAGAGTTTCGCCGACGCCCTCCGAAGCGCCCTCCGCCAGGACCCGGACGTCATCCTCGTCGGCGAGATGCGCGACCGCGAGACCATCGAGACGGCGCTCCTGGCGTCGGAGACGGGCCACGCGGTCTTCTCCACCCTTCACACCCTGGACGCCACCGAGACCATCAACCGTATCATCTCCGTCTTTCCGCCCCACCACCAGAACAACATCCGCATCCAACTGGCCTCGCTGCTGAGGGCCGTCGTCTCCATGCGCCTGCTCAAACGCTCGGACGGCAAGGGTCGAGTCCCCGCCGTGGAGGTGCTCCTGGTCACGGAGTTCGTGCGGAATTGCATCATCGACCCCGCCAAGACCAAGTTCATCAAGACCGCCATCAAATCGGGCACCAGCCAGTACGGCATGCAGACCTTCGACCAGTCGGTCTACTCGTTCTACCAGAAGAACTTCATCTCCTACGACGACGCCCTCAATTACGCCAGCAACCCCGACGAGTTCAAGCTGCGCTGCCAGGGCATCTACTCCACCGCCGACTCGGCCACGGAGGAGATGGAGAAGGAAATGGAACAGATGATGAACCGCTGATGGGCCCCGACGACCCGGCCGTCCTCCGCAAGGCCCTCCGCCTGCTCGCCATCCAGGGACGCTCCGAAGCCCAGATGCGCCGGCGTCTCTCCGCCGTGGGCGACCCCGCCGCCGTCGAAAAAGTCATGGACAAACTGCGGTCGTTGAAGTATCTTGACGACGCCGAGCTGGCCCGGACCCTCGCGGAGAAGCACCTGGTCCGGGCCCTTCACGGACCCTGCCGGACCCGGCTGGAGATGGAACGGGCGGGTCTCCCTCCCGACCTCGTCCAGTCGGCCATCGACGCCACCCTGGAAGAGCACCCCGCGGGGGAGCTTCTCGCCCGGGCCGTGTGCAAGGAGGCGCGGGGACTTCCGGAGGGGGTGCCGGACCCCCGGGACCGGCGCCGCCTCTTCGACCGTCTGGCCCGCCGGGGCTTCGACCCCGAGGCCATCCGTGAGGCCATCGAGCACTTTCGCCGAGGTGAGCCATGACAACCGCCAAGGATGTCCGAGCGACGTTCCTGAAATACTTCGAGGACCGGGGCCACCGGGTGGTGCGTTCCTCCTCCCTGGTCCCCGGAAACGACCCGACCCTGCTCTTCGCCAACGCCGGGATGAACCAGTTCAAGAACATCTTCCTGGGCCGGGAGACGCGGGATTACCGCCGCGCCTGCTCCACCCAGAAGTGCGTGCGCGCGGGCGGCAAGCACAACGACCTGGAGAACGTCGGCCACACCCCGCGGCACCACACCTTCTTCGAGATGCTGGGCAATTTCTCCTTCGGCGACTACTTCAAGGAGGACGCCATCGCCTTCGCCTGGGAGTTGTGCACCCAGGTCTACGGCATCGAAGCCTCCCGGCTCCACCCCACCGTCTTCCGGGAGGACGACGAGGCCGCCGGCCTGTGGCGGCGGGTCACGGGCCTGCCGGACGGTCGCATCCTGCGCCTCGGCGAGAAGGACAACTTCTGGGCCATGGGCGACACCGGCCCCTGCGGCCCCTGCTCCGAGATCCTGGTGGACCTGGGCGTCAGCCCGGCCGGCCACGCCGACTGCCCGCCCGACTGCGAGTGCGGGCGTTACCTGGAGATCTGGAACCTGGTGTTCATGCAGTACAACCGGGACGAGACCGGCACCACCACCCCCCTGCCCGCCCCCTCCATCGACACGGGGATGGGCCTGGAGCGCATCACGTCCGTTCTCCAGGGCAAGCTGAGCAACTACGACACGGACCTCTTCCTGCCCATCATCCGCGAGGCCGAGGCCATCGCCGGGGTGCGCTACGGGCAGGACCCGAAATCGGACGTCTCCCTGCGCATCATCGCCGACCACAGCCGCTCGGGCGCGTTCCTCGTCTCCGACGGGGTCGTCCCGTCCAACGAGGGGCGCGGGTACGTCCTGCGCAAGATCCTCCGCCGGGCCATCCGGCACGGGAAGATGCTGGGGGTGAAGGACCCCTTCCTCCACCGCCTGACCACTTTCACGGCCGACCTCATGGGCGATCCCTTCGACGAACTGACCGCCGCCCGGCCCTACGTGGAGCGTGTCATCCGGGTGGAAGAGGAGCAGTTCTCCACCACCCTCGACTTCGGCCTGTCCAAGCTGGAGGACGCGGCCCGGGCCTCCGGCGGCGCCCTCTCCGGCGCGGAGGTCTTCCGGCTCTACGACACCTACGGCTTCCCCCTGGACATCCTCCGGGAGATCGCCGAGGAGAAGGGCTTGACGCTCGACCTGGACGGCTTCCAGGCGGAGCTGGAGCAACAGAAGGAACGGGCCCGGGCCAGCTGGAAGGGGGAAGCCCACAAGGTGCTGGCCGAGGACGTGCGGAAGCTGACGGCGACGCCCGCCCGCTTCGAGGGCTACGACACCCTTCTCGTCCCCGACGCCCGCGTCGAGGCCATCCTGGTCGGGGACGCCCGGATCGACCAACTCGCCGAGGGGGCCGAGGGGGAGGTGTTCCTCGACCGGACGCCCTTCTATGCCGAGTCCGGCGGCCAGGTGGGGGACCAGGGCTTCCTCCGGGGTGAAAAGGTCTCTGCCCGGGTCCTGGACACCCACGCCCCGGCTGCCGGGGTGACCCTGCACCGCGTGAAAGTGCTCCACGGCACCCTGGTTCCCGGGGAGACCCTCCACGCCGAAGTGGACGAGCGGCGGCGCTTCTTCACCGCCTGCAACCACACCGCGACCCACCTGCTCCACGCGGCCCTGCGGGAGGTCCTGGGGCCCCACGTCAAGCAGGCCGGCTCCCTGGTGGCCCCCGACCGGTTCCGTTTCGATTTCTCCCACTTCACCGCCGTCACGCCGGCCGAACTGGAGGCCATCGAAGAGCGGGTCAACCAGTCCGTCTGGGCCAACCACCCCGTCCGGACCGACCTCATGAACGTGGACCAGGCGGTGGAGAGCGGCGCCATGGCCCTCTTCGGGGAAAAGTACCAGGAGACGGTCCGCGTGGTGTCCGTGGAAGGGGTCAGCCGGGAACTCTGCGGCGGGACCCACCTGTCGCGCACCGGTTCCATGGGGATTTTCCGCATCGCGTCCGAGGGCGGGATCGCCGCGGGCGTCCGGCGCATCGAAGGGATGACGGGGATCGAGGGCTACCGGCGGAGCGTGTCCGCCGATCGCACCCTGGACGCCATCCGCCAGGTCTGCGTAGCCGACAACGAGAAACTCCCCGCCGCCGTGGCCGAACTCCAGGAGGCGACCCGGCGCCAGCAGAAGGAGATCGACCGGCTGCGCCTGATCAACGCCTCCCGGTCGCTGGAGTCCATTGTCGGCGCCGCCGTGGACGTGGACGGGACCTGGGCCGTCTCGGGGGTGCTGGAGGACGTGGACCGCCCCGCCCTCCGGACCCTGGCGGACCAGCTTCTCAAGCGCTTCGGCAACGCGGTGGTGGCCCTGGGGGCCGAGATCGAGGGAAAAGCCGCCCTGGTGGTCATGACCACCCCCGAGGTCGGGAAGGTCCACCCCGCGGGGAAAATCGTGGGGGGCCTGGCCGCCCGGGTCGGCGGCGGGGGCGGCGGGCGGCCGACCCTGGCCGAGGCCGGGGGCAAGGACCCCGCCCGCCTGGCCGAGGCCATGGCCGCGCTGCCGGGGCTCCTGAAGGGCTGACCCCGAAACGTCGGGGAGATTTCAACCACGAAATACACGAAATACACAGACAAGGGACCGGAGACTTGAGGAGAGCATTCGACCATGAGAATTTGATCGACTCCGGCCGCTTCTCCGGCCGTTTCCTCCCCGTTCACCGTCACCCCGGACGCCTGGCGCTCGCACTGGCTTCCCTGCTGCTCTTCGCCCCGGCGGGCCTGCCGGCCGGGGGTAAAAAGGTCCGGCCCGGGCCGCCGGCGGCGGAAGGGCCCTTCGTCCCGAGCGTCCCCTTTCCCGGCCGCAACCCCGACTCCCTGGACGTCTACAACGCGTCGGGCGTGGCCGCCCTCCCGGACGGCCGCCTCCTGTTCGTGGACAACAATGCCGACCGGGCGGTCTACACCTTTACCCTCGACGACCGGCACCGGCTGACCGCCCCCCCCCGGCGCGCGGGCTTCGACCTGAAGGGCGTGCCCCCGGCGGACCTGGAAGGGCTCACCCTCGCCCTGGCGGGTGACCGCCCGGTGCTGTTCGGCGTCTCCTCGCTCTCGGCCCCGAAGCGGGGAAAAGTACCCGGGGCCGCGGCAGGCTCCCTCGTCCGAATCACCGTGGACGGGGAGAACATCTCGGCGGAATCCATGCCGGGCTTCCGGGAGTGGCTCGTCGACAGCGTCCCGGGGCTCGCCGCAGCCTCCGGCCTGGAGGCGGACGCCGGCGGCCTGAACGTGGAAGGCCTGGCCTGGGACCCGTGGCGGGGCACGCTTCTCCTGGGGCTCCGCACCCCCCTGGCCGACGGACGCCCCCTCGTCTTGCCGCTGCGGGTCAGGGACCTCGCCGGTCCCTGGACCCCCGCCAACCTGGAAGCATTCGAACCGATCCGTCTCGACCTCGTCAACGCCGAAGCGGGGATGAGCATCCGCGGGCTCGAGTACGACCCCGACCGCGAGGGCTTCCTGGTCCTCCTCGGGAACGCGGTGAGCGGCGGCAGGGCGCCCTTCCGCCTGGCCTTCTGGGACGGCAGCGACGAGGGGCGGACGGAACTTCTCCCCGGCTTGCTGTTCAGCCCGAAGGTGAAGCCGGAGAGTGTCACCCGGGTCCGGTCCGCTCAGGGAACCTTCCTCCTTGTCGTGGACGACGGGGGCGGTTTCGCGGTCATCCCCGACGCCCCCGCCCCGGAGGGCCCGTGATGATACCGGTCAAGCCGAACCGGGCCGCCCGCCCGCAACCGGGTCTCCCTTCCGTTCGTCGCCGGTCCCGGGCCCTCGCGACGGGCCTCGCCCTGCTTCTCGCCGCCCCCGGCGTGCTTCCCGCGAAGGAGAAGGTCAACGTCTCCCCGGCATCCGGCAGCCTTCACGCCCTTCGCTTCCCGGGGAACAACCCCGCCACGGGGCTGGCCTACAATGCCTCCGGGGTGGTCACGCTGCCCGACGGGCGGGCCCTCTTTGTCGACAACCGCTGTTCCCGCGCCCTCTACGCCTTCTCCCTCTCCGGCGATCTCCGCCTCTCGGGGTCGATCCGCCCGCTGAAGCTGGACCTTTCCGGCCCCCCCCCGGAAGATCTCGAGGGCCTCACCCTGGTCCGGGGCGGCGATCGGCCGGTCCTGGTCGGGGTCTGTTCCCAGTCCATCAAGCGGAAGTCGAAAACCTCCCGCGCCGCCCGGGGAAGCCTGGTCCGGATGGAGGTGGACGGCGACCGCGTGAGGGCGGAATCCATGCCGGGCTTCCGGGACTGGCTGGTGCGGAACGTCTCCCGGTTGACCCCGATCGCCGACCTGGCCGACAACCGCGGCGGGATCAACGTGGAAGGCCTGGCCTGGGACCCGCGGCGCAACGCCCTGGTCCTGGGCTTCCGCAACCCGCTGGCGGAGGGCCGCCCGATGCTCCTCCCCGTCCGGGTGAAGGACTGGTCCGGCGACTGGACCCCGGACAACCTCGAGGCCGGGGAACCGATCCGGCTGAACGTAGCGGGGGGGGAAGGCGGCCTCGGGGTCCGCGGGATCGAGTACGACTCCGCCCACGGGAACTTCCCCCTCATCCTGGGCGACGCCTCCCGCAGCGGGAAAGCCCCCTTCCGGCTGGCGGTCTGGGACGGCGGGGACGCGGGGCGGGCGACCCTCGTCCCCGGCGTGTCCTTCGCCCCGGGGATGAAGCCCGAGAGCCTTTCCCGCACCGTCATCGGCGGCCGCGGCTGCCTGCTGATCGTGGACGACGGCGGCGGCTGCTTGGTCATCCCCGAGAAACCGCAGACCGCTGCCGGGCGGCCCGCGGGAAAACCCGCCCGGCGCCCCCCCGCCCCCCGCCACCCGGACTGAGACCGGGTGCACACCGTGGGCGTATCTCGTGTTTTTCGTGTATTTCGTGGTCTCCTTACCGCTTTGCCCGGGCCCAGGCCTTGAAAACGAAAGTGCTGGTATTCCGGCAAGAAGCTGGTAAGATAGGCGCTCGCTGAAAACCACACCGGAGTGACACCATGGACCATCGCCCGAACGCCCACCCCAACCCGACACCTCCCCTTCACCAGGCCGAACTGCCCGGATTCCGGCGCGTCAGCCGGGGAAAGGTCCGGGACATCTTCGAGGTCGGGGATGACCTCCTGATCGTCACCACCGACCGCATCTCGGCCTTCGACTGCGTCCTCCCCGACCCCATCCCCGGCAAGGGGAAAGTCCTGAACCAGCTCTCCCTGTTCTGGTTCCGCCGCTTCGAGGGCCTGCTCCCGGGGCACGTCATCACCGGCGACGTTCCGGCCATGCCGGCGTCCCTCCAGCCTTTCCGCGACCTGCTCGCAGGGCGGTCCATGCTGGTGCGCCGCGCCAGGGTCCTCCCGGTGGAGTGCATCGTCCGGGGCTACCTCGCCGGGTCCGGATGGCAGGAGTACCAACGGCAGGGAACGGTCTGCGGGATCGCGCTCTCCGAGGGCCTCGCCGAGAACGCCCGCCTCCCGGAGCCCCTCTTCACCCCCTCCACCAAGGCCGAGGAAGGGCACGACGAGAACATCCCCTACGAGACATTGAGCGGCCTCGTGGGCGAGCCCCTCGCCGGGGAGGTCCGCCGGAGGGCGCTCGAGCTGTACTCGAGGGCCGCGGAGTACGCCCTCGGGCGGGGGATCATCATCGCCGACACCAAGTTCGAGTTCGGGCTTCACGAGGGGAAACTGATGCTGGTGGACGAGGTCCTGACCCCCGACTCCAGCCGCTTCTGGCCGGCGGACGGATACGCCCCGGGCCGGGCCCAGCCCTCCTTCGACAAGCAGTTCGTCCGGGACTGGCTGACGGGGTGCGGATGGGACCGCAACCCGCCCGCCCCCGCGCTACCCGCGGACGTGATCGCGAAGACCACCGAGAAGTACGGCGAGGCCTTCCGGCGACTGACGGGGGAGGACCTGGCGGAGTGAGGCGTCGCGGCCCGGGTTTCGGGCTTACATGCGAGCCGGGCCGTCTCAGGCCCGCGCGGGGCCACGGGACCGCCACGCCCCGCACGGGAACATGACGATCTGTCGGAATGGCGGCCGGGAGCGGATTTTATGGCCAGGGCGGTCTTCCCTTGCCCGCGTCGCGTCTTGGCGAGGACCGATCCGGCCTTTATCCCGCAAAGGCACACTACACTCATTCCGGCTCTCTCCGCGGCTCTGCGTCTCCACGCGAGATTTCTCATTAAACCTGACGGTACCGCTACATGTCAATTCAACCACAAAGAACGCAGAGAACGCAAAGAATGATGCGGTCGCAAAACGTCTTGGTTGTGATCTCGCAGAGGAACAGAGGCACGGAGAAGAATCGTAAGGATTTTTGATTCTATTAAATACGATTTGCATTTCTCTGTGCCTCCGTTCCTCTGTGAGAGAAAAGGACTTTTTGCGAACGCATCAACATTGAGTTTCCCGCAATTTATCACTATACTCATACCAGGCGCGCTCGCCGAATCCCTGTTTTTTCCAGGCACGGGTGTATCTTCGGAAACAAGGAGGCACCGATGAACGATCAGGCCAACCCGCTCACCGCCCAGGCGCAGGACCGCGCCCAAGCCGACGAGCAGCTCATCTGGGAAGGGGTCCCCAGCTGGAAGGCGGACTGCTTTTTCATTTTCCTGTCCATTCTCGTCATCGTGGCGGGCTTCGTCGGTTTCGGCATCTGGCTGGCCAACGGGTGGGCCGTCTGGTACTTCCCCCTGGCCGTCTCGCTGGTGGGCTTCATCATGTTCCTGTACAAGTACCTGAAGCGGGTCACCATGCGCTACAAGATCACCACGCTCTGCCTCGAGTACGAGTACGGGATCCTGGCCAAGACCATCCAGAACATCGAGCTCTGGCGGATCAAGGACATCGTCTTCAAGCAGAGCCTCCGGGAACGCCTTCTGGGCATCTGCCAGATCGAACTGGTCACCACCGACGCCACGACGCCGGTCGTGGTCCTCGAGGGCTTGCCCCCGGGTCGCCGGATCTTCGACGATCTGAAGAAGGCCTTCATGCTGGCCAAGCAGCGCCGAAACGTCCTCGGCGTGGTGGAGTAGGGCCGGGAGCAAGGCCCTTTTCGGGAAAAACGCCCGGCCGCGATCGGGCAACCGCGCGTCACAGGAGGAAGAATGGGTATCTTGTCATGGGTCGTCATGGGCCTGCTGGTCGGAATCGTCGCCCGGATCCTGATGCCCGGCCGGGACCGGGGCGGGATCGTTCTCACCATCGTCCTCGGCATCGGGGGAGCGGTCCTCGGCGGCTACATCGCCTCCAGGCTCGGGTGGGGTGATTTCACCGGGTTCAACCTGAAGAGCTTCGGGCTGGCGGTGGGCGGCGCCCTGATCCTGCTCCTGGTCTACCGGCTCGTCCGGTCCCGCTGACGGCGGGGCCCCCTCCTGCCGGGCCGCAGCCCGCAGATCCCGTCGGTGCGCGGGGAAAGAGGTCGTTGAGCGTCGCATGAACTGGCTGGACATCGTCTTCCTCGTCATCCTGGGACTGTCGTTTCTCCTGGCCGCCCTGAAAGGCTTCGTCAAGGAACTGGTCACCCTGGTCAGCCTCTGCCTCGCCGTGATCCTCGCCGGGAGACTCTACCCGGCCCTGCACCCCCTGACGTCGCGGGTGGCCTCTCATCCGCTGGACTCGGTCCTGGGGTTCCTGCTGGTGTTCTTCGGGGTCCTCGGGCTGGGCGCCCTCCTGATCTTCCTCATCCATCGCCTGCTCAGCGAGGCGGAACTCCACCCCGTCGACCGGGTCCTGGGCGCGCTCTTCGGACTGGTCCGCGGGTGGCTGGTCTGCGCCGTCATCATCCTGGCCCTCACCGCCTTCCCCTGGAAGTCCACGGCGGTCGAGAACTCCGCCCTCGCCCCCTACCTGATGATGGCGGGTCAGGGCGTGGTCTGGGCCCTCCCCCGGGACCTCCGGGACGGTTACGACCAGCGTTACCGGGAACTCTACCGCCTCTGGGTGGACCGGACGCCCGCCCCGGGACCCCGGACAGGGGCCGGCAGCGACCCCGCCCCCCCGCCCGCCGGGCGCCTAGCGGCACCCCCCTCCCCCATCCCGGCCGCTCCCGGGAAGAGCGCCGAAGCCGGGACGAGCGCCGAACCGGCGCCCCATCAGGCGGATTCTCAGCCAACCACGTTGAAACCTCGGCCTGATCAGAAAAAATCGCCCACCAACCCCGCCCTGTCAAAGTCGCCGGGAAAGAAACCGAAGCCGGCATCCGCTTCAACGGCGCCGGCCAAGCGGGCGTCGAAGTCTCCGTCGCGGTCGCCCAGGCCCCGGCCCGCCTCCCCCGCCCCCGCCGGCAGGCCCTGAGGACTTCGGGCAGGCTTGATTGCCGCCCCGGATGCTGTTATAGTGTGACCTTGACGCCGAGGCCCGGTGAGGGAACCGTGATCGAACACCCCGGGCCCCGCGGCGATGCGACCGGCTGTTCAGCCGCCAGGGAGACCGCTTGGCCAACCATCCGCAAGACCCTTACGAGACCCAGGTTCAGGGCGCACCGCCGCCCGCGCCTCAGCCGCCGCAAGCGCCTCGACCCGCGCCGCCGCCGCCCCCGCACGTGGTCCTCTGGGAGCGCTACGAGGGGTACCTCCAGGACGTCCGCGGCCTCTCCGCATCCGCCCGGTACCATCA